>DATFGD010000631.1:0-2638 GCA_035249725.1 Burkholderiales bacterium | reverse complement strand
AGTGATCTAATCGTAGCACACGACGGCTCGGTCTATCTCGCAGATTCACAGACCAATCAGATTCTGCTCATCGACTCCGAAGGGCGCCTCGCGAAGACGATCGGACAAGGTGGTGCTGGTCCGGGCGAGTTTGCCCGGCCCAGCAGCCTGGTTCAGCTCGGTGACACACTGGCCGTCGTCGATCTTGGCAACGGCCGGCTCCAGTTTCTCAGTCTCACCGGGGAGCCTCTCGGTACCATGTCGCTGCCGCCCGGTATGGCCCCGCCGGCCGTCGGCTCCAGTTTGTTCTTTGTCTCACCTACGTGGGGCACCGATAGCGTCTTGGCGATCATCCGTGGGCGCGACGGCTCGATCCGCGGCCGAATCGGCACGATTGAGGGCGCACCGTCAAACCTGATTCGCTTGAGTGAATTGAAGGCGGAGATCCAGGAAGGCCGCGTGCCCGGCATCTTTATGAATACCGCGCAAGCAGCGGTTGGTCCAGCAGGCACCATCTGGCTGACCGTGCCAGCGCGTGCTTCAGTCGAAAGGTTTGATTCGATGGGTGTGTCGCAGTGGAGCGTGGTTCTTGAGGATTCTGCGTTTGACGGTGTTCGTACGCATTGGATAGCGATGAATGCCGCGGCCGAGATGAATCAACTCCTGTCATTGCGCTACATCCTTGATGTTCAGAGCGTCGGCGGCGATCTCTGGGTTCTGCTGGGTCAATCGTTGGTCGGACCGGCGACCATTCGAGTCATCAAGGCGGATGGATCGTTCGGAGCGCGAATCACGTTCACATACGTCACCGGGACGGGCCAGTTCGCTGTCGATGTTGAACGACGCAGGGTGTATTTCGCTCGCCCCGAAACCGCTGAGCTTCTCGGTGCATCGTTCTGATCATCGCGAGGTGCTTGGCTCCTTCCGATTCGGCGGATCAGCCCGTTGACGAACGAGTTGCAGGTCATGAAGTTAGTTGACGCGTCGCTGCTCGCTTGCGCAGCAGGTGGCTCGACTTCTGCTGACGTGTACGCTTCAGCTGAGTCAGCTACATGCGTCCAGCCGATGGTGAGCGAGTCGTTGGGCAGGAACGGCGGCTCGAGCATCGCCTAACATCGCGTTCACGCCGCGCGGTGCTTTCGCACCGCTTGCACCGCAGGTTGCTTCATGAGTATCGGGACGTGAAGGGCGGTGACACCCTGCGCTCACCTCACGGTGAGCTACGGGCGTCGTGAACGCTGAGACGTTATACGCAATAGAATTCGCTACAGCGGTCACGTGGAGCGTTTGGCAGTAGAGATCAGGTGAGATGATTCAATATGGCACATGGAGACACGGCATCCGATTGCTGTGCATTTATCTCATATCTTGGACGCTTCTATTTGTCTCGGCAGGTGCGACACGGGCTCAGGCTTCTGGCCGGGCCTCTACGGTGGGAATCGTCGCAAGGATCGGCTGGGGACCGACCGGGCGACTGGATCCCGCTTACGGTCTGGGATTCGAGCTAGAGGCGTTCCCGGCGACCAGACTCGTTCCGAGTATCCGTATCGATCATTGGGCCTTCGGCATTAGCTGCACGGGCTTCGCGCCCTGTCCAAGTGGAGTCACAACCTACTCGCTGGGAGCGAAGTATCGATTCGTCGGATCCACTCGGCTTGCGCCATATGCCGGTGGTGATCTCGGCTACATGGACTGGTTGTCGGGTGCACGTGGGCTCAGCGTGCGTGGACGTGCGGGCGCCGACATACGGATCGTACGACATGCCGACTTGATTCTCGATGGCAGCTTTACGAGGTACGTAAAGCTTTGGGCAGCCGATCGGCGGATGCTACAAAAGCATCTCTGGGGCTTCACCGCTGGGCTTAGGCTTTGGCTCTAGCAGTGGACAGCGGTATCAGCAGCAGTTGGTGCAGTTCAGGCGGCGAATTCTACTGCGCATAACTTTGCGCTTACGCTGCGGCGGCTGCGCCGCCTTGCCCTGGCGGGACACGCCACTCCAGCTCCGGTCGCCTCGCCTGCGTGGCGCGTCGGGAATCCTGTTTCGTTAATACGCGTGCGGCCCTGTGGCCGGCGCGGTCTGGCAGCTTCCGAAGCCAGTCTCCTCCCCCCCGGACCTTCCCGAACAACTATGCTGGTGGCCGATGCGGCCATGGACGGATTTCCGTTAGCGGATTCCGCCATGTCCGAGATCTGCTACTGAGACGGCGGGCCAACGGCCTGCGTTGCCGCGTGAGCTACGATCTCGAGCGACTCGGCGATGAGATCGCGGAAATCGCGGCGCACGTCCACGCCGCGACCTATCGGTTGCTGGAACGTCTGCGCGAGTTCGACGGGCGCTCGGGCTGGTCCGGCGGCTTCACCAGTTGCGCGCACTGGCTGAGCTGGCGCACCGGAATCGCGCCCGGTGCGGCGCGCGAGAAGGTGCGGGTCGCGCGCGCGCTCGGGCAGATGCCGTTGCTGAGCGATGCGATGCGGCAAGGCGAGCTGTCGTACGCGAAGGTGCGCGCGATCACGCGCGTCGCGACGCCGGCGAACGAAGCGGAGCTGCTGGAGTTCGCGCGCAACGGCACCGCCGCGCACGTGGAGAGGCTGGTGCGCGCCTGGCGCAGAGTGGATCGGCTCGAGGAGCAGGAATCAGAGCGCGAGCGGCACCGCCGTC
>DATFGD010000630.1:0-2003 GCA_035249725.1 Burkholderiales bacterium | reverse complement strand
TGCTACACGCGCATGAGGTCAATCAGGCGCGCGAAGCACGCGGCGAATGGACCATCAACGGCGTGTGGTTCTGGGGTGGCGGCCACCAGGTTGCGGTGCCGGGCCGCCATTTTTCGACGGTCACCGGCGATGATCCATTGGCCGTTGCGCTCGCCACGAACGCCGACGTGAGGACCATACCGCTCACTCGCAGTGCACCGGCGTGGCTGCGATCGGCCCCCTTCAACACAGGCAGTCACCATCTCGTCGTGCTGGGCGCGCTTACCTCACCGGCACGCCGCGGTGATCTCGCAGCGTGGCGCGATGCCCTCGCAGCGCTCGATGCCGACTGGATTGCGCCGCTTCTCGTCGCGCTCAGAGGCGGAAAAATCGCGGAGCTTGCATTGGTCGCGCCGGGGACCGAGGCGTGCCAGCGCTTTGAACTGCACCGCGCGGACCTCTTGCGCTTCTGGCGCATGCGCCGCTCGCTCGCCGATTTCGTACCACGCAGTGTGCCATGAGCACTACGCCGGTCATCGTCGCGCGCGACGCCCCCGCCGAGTGCGTGGAGCGATTGATCCAGGCGAATATCCCCCCACTGCTTGCCCGCCTCTACGCAGGACGCGGCATTGCAGCCGCTGGGGACGTCGAATGCAGCCTTTCCCGGCTCGCGGCGCCCGAAGCGATGCGCAACCTGACCCGGATGGCGCAGTTCCTTGCGGACGCAATCGAGGCCCGGGAGAAACTCCTGATCGTGGCCGACTACGATACCGACGGTGCGACGGCTTGTGCGGTGGGTATGCGGGCGCTGCGCGCGCTCAACGCGCGCGTCGACTATCTCGTCCCCGACCGGATGCGTCACGGTTATGGCCTCAGCAGGGAAATCGTGCGCCACGCCGTCGAAACGCGCGATGCGGATGTGCTGATCACGGTGGACAACGGCATCGCCAGCGTCGAGGGCGTCGCCGAAGCGAACCGTCTGGGGCTCAAGGTACTGATCACCGATCATCACCTTCCGGGCGCGAGCCTGCCGGATGCCTGGTGCATCATCAATCCCAATCAGCCCGGTTGTGATTTCCCAAGCAAGCACCTGGCCGGTGTGGGCGTCGTGTTCTATCTCATGATGGCGTTGCGGGCGGAGCTGCGCCGGCGCGGAGCGTTCCGCCAACGCAGCGAACCCAATCTGGGCGCATTGCTGGATCTGGTCGCGTTGGGAACCGTCGCGGATGTGGTGAAGCTCGATCACAACAACCGTATCCTGGTACACCACGGACTCGCGCGCATGCGCCAGGGACGCATGCAGCCCGGACTCGCCGCGCTATTCGAGGTCGCAGGTCGCGATCCGCGTTGCGCCACCGCCTCCGACCTCGGTTTTGTAGTCGCGCCCCGAATCAACGCCGCAGGACGGCTCGCCGACATGGCGGTCGGCATCGAATGCCTCATCACGGATGACGACGCACGGGCCCGCTCGCTCGCGAGCACGCTCGATGCGCTGAACCGCGAGCGGCGCTCGCTGGAGGCAGACATGAATGAGAGCGCGCTCGCTGCAGTGGATCGCATGGCCGCATTCAAGGACAGCTATACGCTTGCGCTCTTCGATCCGGCGTGGCATCAGGGCGTCGTGGGAATCATCGCTTCGCGACTCAAGGACCGCTACCATCGACCCGCGATCGCCTTTGCCCGCGGCATGGACGGCGAGATCAGAGGATCGGGACGCTCGATTCCGGCTTTGCACCTGCGCGACGCGCTGGACCTGATTGCGAAACGCGAACCCGATCTGCTCCTCCGCTTCGGGGGACACGCAGCCGCCGCCGGTGTGACGCTGCGCGAGCAGGACTATGCGCGCTTCAGCGCGGCGTTCGAGCGCGCCGCACAAACGGCCCTGAAGCCCGGGGATCTCGAGCGGCAGTGGGAAACGGACGGAAGTCTCACGCTTTCCGAGATGACGCTCGAGCTTGCGCTTCTCGTGCGCGAGCAGGTCTGGGGAGCGGGCTTTCCGGCGCCGCGCTATTACGATGTTTTTG
>DATFGD010000629.1:0-2795 GCA_035249725.1 Burkholderiales bacterium | reverse complement strand
AACGGCAGGCAGGCGAAGCCGATGAAACGATCCGGGTGCGCACGGTGGGCGGCGCTGATGGCGTCGTTGAAGGCGACGCACAGCTTCAACGCGAGATCGTCGTCGGCCCAGTACACCATGGGCTGCGTGAGCGATAACGCGTGCATGCCCACACCCTGTCGCTCCATGATGCGCAAGCGCTCTTCGAAATCCATGAACGGCGGCGTAATCGGGCCGGTGCGCAGAGCGAGCCCCACCTGGATGAAGGTCGCGCCCGAGGCGTCGGTGACGACCGTCGTGCCGCAACGCCTGCCGTGCTCGGCGATCAGCCGGATGTACGACTCCGGGAAGAAATGCGCATGCGTATCTATGGTGTGCGGATGCGCCATGCTCGTGCTCCTCCGTTCTTGGCTCTTTGGCGACTGGATGCGCCGCTTCACTCGCGGCGTTCCGCGAGCTTCATGATGAAACTCCATTCCCGCGGGTCGACCGGCGTGATCGAAAGGCGGTTGCCGCGCTGCAGGATACGCATGCGGGCGAGCGCCTTGTGCTTGCGCAATTCATCGAGCGGAATGAGCCGCAGCTTCTTCACGAATTTGACATCGACATTGACCCAGCGCGCCGCCTCGCGTTTCGACTCCGGATCGTAGTACTTGCTCTTGCGCTCGAACTGCGTCTCGTCGGGGTGTGCCGGCCCGCATACTTCCACGATGCCGACGATGCCGGGTTCTTCGCAATTGGAATGATAGAAGAAGGCGAGGTCGCCGACGCGCATCTGATCGCGCATGAAGTTGCGCGCCTGGTAATTGCGCACGCCGTTCCACGCGGTGGAGCGGTCGCGCGCCATGGCGTCGATGCCGTAGGACGCAGGTTCGGACTTGAGCAGCCAATAACGCATGAAAAAACGTCCGGGCCTTCGTTCGCGCTTTTTCTTTTCAAAAAAAATGCGGCCAAGCCGCATTTTTCAGGTGAGGACCCCCGCAAGTGCCGTCAGACCTGCATCTTGAACCGGAGGTTCAAGGTTGGTCGCCTTCCGAGTTCCTTCAGGCGCTTCCATGTCGGACGCGCACACCAGAACTGCTTGAGTCAGCAACCTGGTTACAACTTGGTTCAGAGAGTCTAAGGCCTAAACGAACACCGCAGGGGAAGCTTTAAAACAGTTCGTCCTGATCAGACATGATCTGATCGAGCACGTTTTCCATGCGATTCATTTTACGCTTAATGTCTGCCATGTCAAAACCGCCGCCGACTTTCGTCGAAAGCAATTCATGCGCGATGTTAAGCGCCGCCATCATTGCGATGCGCTCGAGCCCGACCACCTTTCCGCCGCCGCGAATCTCCTGCATCTTGCGGTTGAGATAATCCACCGCGTCGAGCAGTCCCTTCTGTTCCTCTTCCGGGCACGCGACGCGAAACTCCCGCCCCATGATGTTGATCTGGAGGCCTTTTGGTTCGGCATTCATGCGTCCTCTTCGGGCAGCTGATTGAGCAGGTTCTCGAGCCGGCTCGTCGCACTGTCGATCTTCTGTTCGAGCCGCTGGGTTTCGTTGAGGGCCGAGGCGAGCTGTTGGCGCAACTGGTGGTTGTCGCCACGCAGCCGCTGGCAGTACTCCGCGACCTGATTTATTTTTTGTTCCAGCGATTTGAGCTCCGCGTCCATCGCAACACTATAGAAGCAAAAAATTCGCTGAGTCAACTGCTAACGGTAAATTTTGAATGTGGTTTGGAGGGCTGCTAGAATCCCCTGCATGGCGGTTTGCGTGCGCGTTCCGTGAACGCGCGCACACCGCCGCGTGGTCGCGGGTGCCCGTGCCGGGACATAACCGGCCGGGTTGAACGGGAAACAGGTGCAAGACCTGTGCTGCCCCCGCAACGGTAAGCGAACGTGGGTTTGCCGGAGGCGTGTCGCAAGATAACGCCAAGCCACTGAACGCATGGGCGTTCGGGAAGGCGGTGAACCTCTGAATGCGCGAGCCCGTATACCGGCCTGGACCGCACGCGGATGCATGCCGCGGGGATGCGGTCGCCTTCCTACGTAGCGCGCGAGCGCGCGCTGCTGTATCCCCTGCACGCATTCCTTTCCAATGGCGCACGCGGCGGGCGTGCACGCGAGGATATTGTGGCGGGGAACATGCGAAACGCGGCGCTCGCCGTGCTATTGATCGCGGATGCGGCGTCCGCCGCCGAAGTTCCGATCATGCGAGGCGAGGAAGTCGTGGTCACCGCGACGCGCTTTCCCGAGCGCATCGTCGATTCGCCGGTGAACGTGACCGTCATCACAGCGCAAGACATACGCGACAGCCCCGCACGCACCGTTCCTGACCTGCTCGCGGAGCAGGCCGGCATCGCGCTGCACGATCTCTTCGGCAACAACGCGGCCTCGGCGGTAGTGGACCTGCGCGGCTTTGGCGCGACCGGCGGGCAGAACACGTTGATACTGGTCGACGGACGGCGAGCCGGCGACATCGATCTTTCGGGCGTGCAGTGGTCGGCATTGCCGCTGAGCGCGATCGATCGCATCGAAATCGTGCGCGGCAGCGGAAGCGTGCTCTACGGCGATGGGGCGACCGGCGGCGTCGTCAACATCATCACCCGATCGCCGCTCGCATTGGCGAACGGCGTGACGGTGGGCGCCCGCGCTGGAAGCTACGCGACGACGGAGGCGTACGCGAGCGCTAACTATGCGGCCGGCCGCACCGGCATCAATATCGGGGCGGCAAACTTCGAGTCCGACGGCTACCGCGCCAACAACCACAACCGGCAGGCGACCGCGCAGGCCGATTTGCGCTGGCTGACTGGGATGGGAAGTGTCGCAC
>DATFGD010000628.1:0-2163 GCA_035249725.1 Burkholderiales bacterium | reverse complement strand
GAAGCCGGGAAGGAAGCGGATTTCGTTTTGTTCGACGCGACGCTGCCGGAATGGCAACCGTTGTATAACCCGGTGTCGAATCTGGTCTACAGCGCCACCGGCAATACCGCGAAACACGTCTTCGTCCACGGCGAGCAGGTGCTGCGCGACGGCCATCTCGTGAAAGTGAGCGAGGAAGACATCCTGCGCGAGGTCGTTGCGGCAAGCGAGCGCATCCGCGGGCGTCTCAACATGCGTAACATCACGAAGCTCAGGTGGCCGGTGGAGTAAACGGCGCGTGTAACAACCAGCAGGAGGAGGCGAGCATGAAGCACGTTGTGAGCAGCATGACGATAGCGTTGTCCGCGGTGCTCTGCTGTGGCGGCGCGGCTGCACAGGCCTATCCGACGAAGGCGGTGCGGCTCATCGTGCCGTTTCCGCCGGGGGGTGCAACCGATACGTTCTCACGGACGGCGGCGGCGGAGCTGAGCAAGAGTCTCGGCCAACAATTCGTCGTAGAGAACCGGCCGGGCGCGGGCACCACGATCGCGGCCGAGATCGTCGCAAAATCGCCGCCCGACGGTCACACATTATTCTTCACGGATCTTTCCACGCATACCATCACGACATCGCTGTACTCCAAGCTGGCATACCACCCGCTGCGCGACTTCGCCGCCGTCGCGGCCGTCAATGCCTCGCCGCTGATTCTTGTCGCCCATCCTTCGGTCAACGCTAAAACGGTGCGGGAGCTGATCGCACTCGCCAAAAAGCACCCCGGTATCACGTGCGGCAATTCCGGGGTGGGCACGGTGACGCATATGACGGCCGAGAAGTTTCGTCTGCGCGCCGGCATCGACGTTACGGCGGTGAACTACAAAGGCGGCGCGACGCCCGTTATCGCGCTGCTGGGCGGCGAGATCGCGATGGTGATGGCGACCGTGCCGGCGAGTATCCAGCACGTGCGGAAAGGGAAACTAGTCGCGCTCGGGATTGCGGCCGACAAGCGCTCGCCCTTTCTACCCGACATCCCGACGCTCGGCGAGGCGGTCAAAGGCGACGTGAGCGGCGCGGTGATCGCCGGGGTGCTGGCGCCGGCCGGAACGCCGCGCAGCGTGATCGACCGCCTCAATGCGGAGTTCGCCCGCGCATCGGACACGCCCCGGGCGAGGGAAATTTATGCGGAGAATGCAGCCGAGACGCTGAAGATGAGTCCGGCCGCCGTGCAGCAAGCGATGGAGCGCGACGTCAAGGCGTGGGCCGAAGTCGTCAAGGCCACAGGCGTCAAAGCGAACTGAGTGCTCGATCCCGGCATTTGTCCGCGATCGCCAATGATAATCACGGTCCACCACAAGGCAGACCATCACCACACGAAGGAGGAGAAATGAAACGCTTCAGTGCAGCATGGTTGGCGGTCAGCTCAGTGATCGTGCTGTGGTTTGCACAGGACGGCACGGTTTCAGCGCAGACTTATCCCGCCAAGCCGGTGCGAGTCATTGCGCCATCGTCGCCGGGCGGACCGGTGGACGTCATTACCCGCGCCGTGATGCAGGGGATGGAGAAAACGCTCGGTCAGCAGATCGTGGTCGAGAATCGGGCGGGCGCGGCCGGGCTGATCGGCACCGATTACGTGGTGAAACAACCGCCCGACGGCTATACGCTGCTCTTCGGATTCTCGGGGCCGCTCGCCATCGTGCCGAATCTCAATCCCAACACGCCCTATGATCCCGTTACCGATCTCGTGGCGATCACGCAGGTCGCGACGGCGGCCTATGTGCTGCTGGTGCATCCGAGCGTGCCGGCAAAGAATGTGAAGCAGCTCGTTGCACTCGCCAAGGCACGGCCCGGCAAGATGAATTTTTCCTCCGGCGGGGCCGGCACCGGCATCCACATGGCGGGCGAGCTCTTCAACCTCGCGGCGAACGTCCGCATCCTTCATGTTCCCTACAAGGGCGCGGCGCCGGCCGTCACTGCGCTGATGGCGGGCGAGGTCGACATGATGTTCAATGGCTTGCCCGGGGCGATAGCGCACATCAAGAGCGGCAAGGTGCGCGCTTTGGCCGTTGGCGGCGCGACGCGCTCGCCCCTTATGCCGGATACACCAACCATTGCCGAGAGCGGGCTCGAATTCAAGACCGGCGGCTGGTATGGCTTGCTCGCGCCCAAAGGCACGTCACGGGCTATTGT
>DATFGD010000627.1:0-5807 GCA_035249725.1 Burkholderiales bacterium | reverse complement strand
GGTTCTGCTACGCGTCCCGCTGGCGCCGGACGTCCCCATAGCCGGCGTGCTGCTCGCGGAAGTCGCACGTTGGCTTGTGATCAGCGGACTTGCCTATCTCTTTCTTACCTTTCTGCAGCAGGCGGCCGAAGCAGCGAGCCGGATACATCAGGCCGACCTTCAGCGCGTCCAGATCGACCGCCGGATGACGGAAGCTCGCTTAGAGTCCCTGCGTGCCCAGATCGAGCCGCACTTCCTGTTCAATACGCTCGCCAACATCCGGGAGCTCTACCGCACGGAACCGGGCCGGGGGCGGAAGTTGCTCCGAAACTTCGTCGCCTACCTGCGTGCGGCGCTACCGCGCATGCGGGACGACGAAACGACGCTCGAGCAGGAAGTCGACCTCGCGCGGGCTTACCTGGAGGTACTCAAAGTTCGTATGGGTCATCGCCTCGATGTCCGTCTGGACATCCCGAATGACCTTGCGGGGCTGCCGTTCCCGCCGCTCGCGCTATCTACGCTCGCCGAAAATGCAATCAAGCATGGTCTCAACCCCCTGCCTGAAGGCGGCACGATCGAGATCGTAGCCCGGGCCGAGAACGGCCACTTGCGTGTTACGGTTGCGGACACCGGGGCCGGTCTGCAGCGTACGAGTGGAACGGGGTCCGGACTTGCGAATCTGCGTGCGCGGATTGCCGCGCTATACGGGGATGCAGGGAGCCTGGCATTTGAAGCCAACGTACCGCGCGGAATCCGTGCCACGATCGCCGTGCCCGTCGCTGCGAGCGCCGCGGAAAGTCAGTAAGTGGTCGATTCAACATCAATGCCTGCAGTCCCCAGCCGCTTCTGGCTTACGCGGCTCACTTTCGGCCTTTTGCTGGGGGCTGCCATCGCCATACTCGATTTCGCGCACTACATTTCCATCACCGCGCTCGACATTGCCGGTTTGTGGCCCCTCGCTGCGATCCTGGCGGAATGGTGTGGCGAGGGCGCCTTGCTCGCGTTGATCGTCGCGCTGGTCGAGCGCTCCTTGCATCCCCGTGACCTCAACGCCTGGCAGTGGACGCTTACCGTCCTGATCGGCTCTTTCACGGCAGTGCTGATATGGCAGTCTTTCGCGGTTATCGTCTTGCGCGATGGGCTGGGCGTTATGCTGTTTCGCGATCATCTCGGCGCGCCAGTCCTGTGGCTCAGAGGCGTGTTCTACCATGGCTGGTTGTTGCTGTTTTTCGGCGGGCTCGCCGCCGCGGTCTATGCTTCACAGCGCCGGCGTGCGCGTATGCTGGCAGCACTGCATGCGGCGGAGCTTGGCCGCGTGACGTCCCAGCAAAGGTTGGCGGAAGCGCGGCTCGCATCACTGCAGGCACGCGTGGACCCGGACTTTCTGCTGGAGACGCTGACCCGACTGGAGCGTTCGTACGAGACCGACCCGGGAGCCGCCGACCGGTTGCTCGACGAGCTGATCGCTTTCCTTCGCGGCGCAGTGGCGGACGTTCGACGCAAGATCCCGACTTGAACGCTCAACAAGGAAGACCTATGAAAGCATCAAACACTGTCCGCAGAAAACTGATCTTCGCAGGACTGGGCAGCCTCGCGCTGCAGCTCGATTCCTTGGATGCCGTTGCCCAGGACGCGGCGAAGGTGATGCCGCGCGCCTATCGCGTCGTCCTGGAAAACGACAAGGTTCGCGTACTGGAGTTCACCGGCCGTCCGGGTATGGGCATTTGCGGGGAAGGGATGCACTCGCATCCCGCACATCTAACGGTCGTGCTGACCGACTGGCAGGGACGGGCGAGCACACCGGGAAGCCCCGAGCGCAATCGCTCGCGGAAGGCCGGTGACGTCTTCTGGAGCGAAGCGGAGACGCATAAGGTGGAAAATACGGGTAAGACCAACACACGCGTTCTTATCGTAGAACTCAAAACCCCTGCCAAAGCATGAACGCATCGGCGGGAGCACGGGTATGTCGATACTGAATCCCATCGTCGTCATTGCCGAGGACGAGCCCGTACTGCGTGTCCAGTTGGGAAATCTGCTTCACGAGGTTTGGCCGGAGTGCACTGTCGCGGCCTCCGGTGAGGACGGTTTTCAGGCCATGCGTGCGCTGAAAGCGCACAGCCCGGACGTGATGTTTCTCGATATTCAGATGCCGGGCCTCACCGGCCTGGAGCTCGCCCAGCATGCAGGCGCGCGCTGCCACGTGGTGTTCGTCACGGCTTACGATCAGTACGCGGTTGCCGCTTTCGAGGAAGGCGCCGTCGATTACATCATGAAGCCGCTCAGCGCCGACAGGCTGGCCACCGCGTGCAAGCGGGTCAAAGAGCGTCTATCGATGGCCCCGGCCGACTTGCGCAGCGTGCTGGACGCCCTCGAGAAGCGGGCGGCTCAGTCCCGGTCGTACCTGCGCTGGATCAATGCGTCGCTCGGTGCCGACGTGAAGCTCATCACTGTAGATGAGGTCTGTTACTTTCACTCCGATGCCAAATACACCAGCGTCGTCACGGCGAACGCCGAATTGTTGATTCGAAAACCGCTGAAGGAACTTCTCGACGAGCTGGATCCCGCCTCGTTCTGGCAGATACACCGTTCCACAATCGTCAATGTCAATGCGATCGCGAGTGTTTCGCGCGACCTGCGGGGCCGGATCAAGGTGCGGTTCAAAAGCCGCAACGAAACCTTGCCCGTCAGCCAGCCGTTCGCGCATCTGTTCCATCAGATGTAATTCGCCTCGTAGTCCAGCCGAGTTCGACTTCCCAGGCCACTCGTCGTTCGGATCCGAGGCGATCACATGCGGTTGCTGATCCCAGCGACGCAGCAACTGCACGTCGGCGAGCGTGGCCGGGCGAAGGATCATCGCGCGGTCTGGTGATCCTCTTCCCGAACCAAAGTCAGCGTCCTTCGCTGCGGGATTCGGGTTTTTCCTTCTCGATCGCATTGCTTTTGTCCCCGCGGGCTCGTGATAGCTCGGACGCGAAGAACCAGCGCACGTAACCGACCATGCCACACGCGCCGACGAACCAGGCGGCCAGGCCAACAATCAACAGGACGGCCTCCATGAGCTTCGAGGGCTGCAGAGCCGCTGCTGCTCCAACTGCCGCAGCAAACAGCGCCAAACCCAGAAGCATGGGCTTCCAGCGGCTTCTATCGGGAGCGATCAGCGCGCGAATGTGGTCGGTTAGTGGCATTGGACTTTGACGCAAGATAGTTGGCTAATAGGGGTTCGGACATCGGCATATCCAGTAGGCTGCTGCGCTGAACAAGATCATCTTGGGACGCCTGTCGATTCGCGGAGGAGCAAACCGGTCGTCGACACGCGCAGCTCAAGTTCGGCCGACCGTGTCGCTGGTAAAAAGCTTCCAGAGCCGTATTCGGCATCGAGCAGCGGCGAGAGGAAAGCATAGCGCCGGCGTAGACTGAAGAGATCGACAGGTTTGTCCCGGCTGAGCGGATAAACGGTTCGCGCCGCCGAGCGCTCCTGCTCGATGCCGTGGTAACGGCCGGCGACGCGGTCCAGTTCATAAACCGTGTGCAGTCCCAGCACGTTCACGATCGGCTTCCATTTCAGTATGTGTGCGTCGACATAGAGTTCATCGCCGGCGAGTTCGTACGTCGCTTTACGCCCATTGGGAAAACGGAAAGTGGCTGTAAAACGCTGCGGACCCACAGGCCTCACCGTGACATGCGCCGCAATCTGCTCGTGCGTAAGCGCCTGGTAGCCCCGAACGCCGACGGCAATCGCGCTGACCAGCGCTCCTGAAGCAAGCAGCGTGAGCCCGAAAAGCGTGCGTAACGTGAACCGCAGCGGTCTTGCTCGCGCCAGCGCAACGATGCCGGCGATCATCACGATTACCCCGCACGCTGCGAGAACGGCGGCGCCAAGTAACAGAAGCGAGATCGTAAGCTCGGACAGCACGGTAGAAGGCTCGCTATTCCGGTTTGGCGGCGCTGACCCCCGTCGTCGTCAGGAGCGTTGGCGCCTTCCCGGCGATGCGCGCAACGTATGTCGGACCGCCTTCTCTTTCAGAATCCATACAGCGTGGCGCCGGGCGCGGCGAGCCCCTGAGCCGCTCTTAGCAAGCAGAGCTGATTGGTGCCGTCGGAATGCAGAAAACTCGTCGCGTCGCGCAGGTATTTCTCTACCGGGTGGTCGTGCATGATGGCGGCGCCGCCGAGTATTTCACACGCCAGCTTGCACGCCTCAAATGCGGTTTCGGAGGCGTTAACCTTGGCCAGCAAGCCGAGCGTTCGGGCTTCCGGTTGCTTGCGGTCGGCAAGCCATGCCGTGCGCCAGATCTGCGTGCGCGCGGCGTCGATCTTCATCGCCATCTGCGCCAGCATCATGGCGATGGCTTGCAATTCGACTATGGGCTTGCCGCCCTGTATGCGCTGCTTCGCGTACTGCAATGCGTACTCATAGGCGGCGCGTCCGACGCCGAGCGCCGTTGCCGCCGCTTCGGCTTTGCTGCCCCACATGAACTCGGAGCGTAATCGCGACATGAGGCCTTCGCCGCCCAGCAAATGGCCCGCCGGAACGCGGCAGTTCTCGAAGTGAAAAGTGCCGTTGGTCGCGAGGCGCTGGCTGCTCTTCTCGTGAAAGAATCCGGCGCGGAAACCCGGCGTGTCAGAGGGAACGATGAACACACTGCCGCCTTCACGCAAGCTCTTGGTCGGATCGGTGCGCGCCACCACGAAATAAAGCTTCGCCATGCAACCGTTGGAGACGTAGCGCTTGCTGCCATTGATCACATAGGCGTCGCCGTCTCGCACGGCGGTCGTGTGGAACGCGATGTCGGACGAGTCGTAATAGCCCTGGTGATCCGATCCCGCGCCGACTTCGGTAAAAGCGATGGCGAACGTCGCCTCCGGATCCTTGACGAAGGCCGGAATGAATTTCTGCTGCTGCGCCGGCGTCATGGCGTCGCAGAGGATGTGCGCCATCTTCCAGCATTGATCCATGATGACGGCGAATCCGAGATCGCCGACCGCAAGCTCCTCACCGACCAGGCACATTGTGAGGATGTCGGCACCGGCGCCGCCGAACTGCCTGGGCACGCCGAGCGTGCGAATGCCGAGCTTGTCCGCTTCGCGTATCCAGTCCCAGGGAATGCGTTCGGCCGCGGTAGGCAGCCGATCGCGCTGCAGCGCTTCCGGCTTGATCGTTTTCTCTGCGAACTCGTGCGCCAGCACGCGCCAGCGCTTTTGCTCCTCCGATAATCCGAAATCCACTGCGTTCTCCCGGCATGTGATTACCGCACCCTAACTTGCCGGACCGTATCACAGGTCACGATTCGCATGAAAGGGGTAGAGGGTACGGTAAAGCGCTGTGGCCTCCTGCGGTGATCACTGACAGACTCAGCGCCGGTAAAGGCTGCATAATCGCACCGACCAGGACGCGAAATCCTTTTGATGAACGAGGACACTATGTTTGCTCGAGTGAGGGTAACGAACGGTGCTGCGGACAAGTTGGACGAAGGCATTCGCCAATTCCGCGATGCAGTCATTCCGTCGTATCAGGGTGCGGCCGGATTCAAGGGCGGTTACATGCTCGTGGACCGGACGAAGGGAAAATTGATCGGCGTCACGCTGTGGGCAACCGAGGCCGATCTCCATGCCACCGAGGCGACCTCACAGCGGCTTCGTACCGCCGGGAGCCAGGCGGCGGGCGGAACCGTCCAATCCGTCGACGTCTATGAGGTCGTAGTGCAACCCTAGGTCCCGATGCCACGAGTCGTTCATGCTGCGATGAGTCTCAGCACGAACGAGTTTTTTTTCGTAACCTCTTCCGGACTGCTTACTTGCGTAGCGCCAGAGTGAGCCAGAAAGCAACG
>DATFGD010000626.1:0-4041 GCA_035249725.1 Burkholderiales bacterium | reverse complement strand
CTTGAGCCAGGTTTCAGCGCCGGTGGCGTCCGATAAGGTCTCCGATCGCAGGCAAGGCGTTGCCACGACGCTGTCACGGATCGCTGCAGCAACCTGCTGGATCTTGCCGGCGTCTAGTCGCATATTCGTCATTGCATAACGAGCAGCCAATCGACTGCGGTTACACCGTCCGCGCGCGCAAAAACAGGATTGAGATCAAGCTCCATCAAACGGGATCCGGCCGCCGCACCAAAGACCGATACGGCGCTGATGAAGCGACAGAGCGTCGGCCGGTCAACTGCCGGGCGGCCTCTCACGCCGTCCAGAAGCGTGCGCCCATGCAGTTCGTCCAGCATGCGGCTCGCCCCGTCAGGCGTCACTGGCGCCGCACGGAATGCGACATCCTTCAGCACTTCAATATGTATTCCCCCGAGTCCGGCCATGATCACCGGTCCAAATATCGGGTCCTGCTTCAACCCTACGACGAGTTCCACGCCGACCGGCGCCATGCGTTGAACGATGAGGCCGTCTATCCGCGCCTGCGGGCGGTACCGCCGGACATTGGACAGGATTTCGGCGTAGGCTCGACGCACGTCTGCGTCATCGTGCAACGCGAGCTTAACTCCCTCGAGCTCCGTCTTGTGCGATACATCGGGAGATTCGACCTTGAGGGCAACCGGATAGCCGAGCGCGGCTGCGGCCGCAACCGCTTCCTCCGCAGTGGTTGCAAGCCGCACGGGTGCGGTAGTGACACCATACTGGTTGAGCAACTCCGCCGTCATTACCGTGGGTACCACGCCGCGACTGACTCGCACTTCTGGGGCGAAATCTCGACGAGCCGCACGCAGCGCCGTTCGGGCGTGTTCGTCGGCGCGCCAGCAGCGCCGCGCTTCTGCATAACGTACCAGTGCAGCGACGGCCTCCACGGCGGGTTCGGCGCCACGCAACATCGCGATACCGCGTTGACGCAATGCGTGCGCGGCCGCCTCCGGCGCGGCAACCCAGGACACGAGAAACGGCTTGGTTATGCGCGCTTTCAGTTGCTCGAATACTGCGACCAGCGTGTCAACGTGGCCTTCCATGAGCTGCAACCACACGATTGCGATGTCAACATCAGGGTCGGAGAGTACGATGCGAACGGCATCCTGCAACAACCGCGGCTCGGCAATGAACTGACCCGTAATGTCCACCGGGTTTCCAGCCGCGCCAAAGGCCGGAATCACTTCACGCAACGCGCGCTGTGTTGCTGCGCCGAGCACCGGAACCGATAAGCCCAATTCTTCCGCGCGGTCGGCCATGAGTACGCCCGCGCCGCCGGACTGGGTGATGATACCGAGTCCCTTCCCTTTCGGGCGCGCACAATTCGCGAAGGCCTCCACCATGTCCAGCATGTGCTCTTCATTGCGAGCGCGCAGGATACCCAGGCCGCGCACGACGCCGTCGAAAACCGCATCCGTGCCGGCGAGCGCCCCGGTGTGCGAGACCGCGGCGCGCGCTCCAGCGCGGGTCCTACCCACCTTGGTCAATACGAGCGGCTTGCCTTGCTCGAGCGCCTGACCGGCAAGCGCGAGCAGGCCCGGTCCATCTTTGAGTCCCTCGATGTATCCTGCGCCCACAGTGATTCGGTCGTCTTCCAATACCGCCCGCATCACCGCAACAAAATCGATATCGCCCTCGTTCCCCGTGTTGACGAAGTAGCCGAGCCCCATGCTGCGGCGGCGCGCAAGCGCAGCGATTGCTGTACCGAAAGCACCCGATTGCGTGACGAAAGCGACCGGCCCGGGAAGCGTGTCACCCTCCGCAAACTGGCCGAAAGTCGCCATGACCTTATCGAAAGCGTTGATGAGCCCGAGGCAATTGGGCCCGCACAGCAGGACTTTTGCTGCGCTGGCTGCTGCAATCACTTCCTGCTCGAGAATCCGGCCGCTTTCGCCCGTCTCGGCAAATCCGGACGAGAACACGATTGCCGATCTTGTTTTCCGTTCTCCAAGGTCCTTCAACGCCTGGGCAACGAACCGTGCCGGCAGCGCCACGACAGCAAGGTCCACTGCTTCGGGGAGCGCGTCAACGCTTGGATAACACTTGAGGTGAGCGATATGCTGGTGCCTGGGATTGACGGGATAGATCGCCCCTGCATAGCCCTTCGCAAGCAGGTATTTCAGGGGTCGGCCACTGATCTTTGTGAAATCGTCGGACGCGCCCAGGACGGCAATGGATCTTGGATTGAGCAGGAAGGAAAGATCGTTCACCGGATGTACGGCCGCGGCAACTACGTGGGAATGTGAGCGCCAGTGGCCATTACACCACAAAGAACCGCGCGGCGCCGGGGCGAGAACCGCCGCGCAACCGTGACGAGCCCGACTAGAGCGCTACTTCGACGACTTCGGTCACCGGCAATGTGGCGATGTCACGCAGCTTGTCGTTGCGCGCGCTTTCGAGGCTTATCAGCGCCGACACCGTCGCATAGCTCGAAGAGACGAATACCTCCCGCCCTTCGGGGGTGCTCCGCGTCACGCCAAAACGAACCTTGAGGCGCTCTTTCGTCGACAGCTTCCCCATGAAGCTCTTGGTGGCCCAGATCGCACCGTAGCGGGCGAAATCGCTGATGCGCGAGGCCTGGTTGATGCTGTCGCCCAGAACGATGAACTCGACGCTTGTTGCGGACTGGAACGTGCCGAGCCACTCCTGTCCTTCGGTAAGCCCGATGTTGAGGTAGAGCTCGTTCAGCCAGTTCTTTCTGATCTGCCATGCCTTGCTGATCTTCTGCATCTCGGTTCGGATCTCGCGGGCGCACCGCAGCGCGTTGAAGATGTAGTTCGAATCGGGCTGCGGAAAAAAGTAATACAACAGCCCGTCGCCGGCGTGCTTGCCATGGGTGCCGAAGTACTTGCGGAAAATGGGTGACATCGTGCTGCAGATCTCGTTGATCAGCTCGAAGTATTCTTCGGGGGGGAGTTCGGAGCAGATCTTCACCGAGTTTTGAAGGTCGGCTACCAACACCGCGAGGTCGGTGAGTACCGGCAATCGCTTTCGCAAAAGGGAGCGGATGACCTCGTCACGGCGTGCAAGGAAGTGCAGCAGGCCTTCGCTTTCCACGCCCTCCGGCATCAGGATGAGCAGGATGCCTTCCCGGAAATACGCGGCATACATACGGTGCGCCGTGATTTCGCCCGTTGCGTGTTCGAGATGGAGCGGTGCATCGAGAATGGGGCGCGCCTCCTCGGGCTCGATCTCGGCGTACATGCGGTCGAGCAGCGCCACGCCTTCCGGCGGCACCCCGTGGCAGAGTGCCATCAGCATGCTCTTGGAAATGCGCTCCTTGGCGAGTGAAAGATGAAAGCGCAGCAGCGCGGAACGGTTGCGTTCAGGCTGGGGCTGCGTAAGCAGTAATCGAAACAGGTTTCGGCCGTCACTCGTGGCGGGCAGTTGGCTGTCGGGGCCAAGCATGAGGTTTTGAGCCGGGCGATTGAACCAGATCACTTCGAAGTTGTAGTTCACCATGAACGCCGGGTGGGAAATCCCTTCCACCGTGAGCCTGGGTGCGTCCGCCATGGGTGCGGCAGTCGCGCGAGCCAACGAAGCGTCCTTTACGGGAGCCGCCTCCGCGCGCACGCCCTCGGCCGCGAGGCGGGTAACGATGTCTGCCATGGTGTAGCCCTCTCTTTTGAAACGCTGTATTTCGGCTATGCGTTCTACGGCGGTGTCCGGGAAATAGCCCAACTGACGCGCCCGGCTTTCCTCATCCCCGGCCGGTGCGCTGACCAACGGCCGTGGCAGGAGGCCCATGGCGATGTAGTTGTTCAGCGTCGCCCTGGAAATGCCCGTGCGATCTAGTAATTCCTTGCTGGATATCATTTTTGCCTTGGGGCTTAAGTGTGGCATGTCTGGACAGTATAGACTGTTTAACTAGACCGTCAATATGAGAACGTCATGCGGCTGTTCATACCGGCAAACTGTTGTTTATCTGCAACGATAAGGCGGCGAAGCGACTCGGTACTTACACGGAAGAAGGGGGATGGCCCCGCAGCACCCAAACGGCTCCGCCGGGCTTCGGCGCCCAGT
>DATFGD010000625.1:0-3347 GCA_035249725.1 Burkholderiales bacterium | reverse complement strand
TAGTTGCCCGAGGCGGCGAAGGCGCCGGTGAGCGGCTGGGTGACGCCGATCTTGATCGCGTCCTGCGCGACGACGTGTACCGGGAACAGCGCAGCGGCGACGAAAACTGCGAGAGGCTTCCACAAACGCGGTTTCATGGTGGGCTCCTTGGTTGGAACGGCGGAAAGTTTTTGGCGTCGGGAATTGCTCATGCTATTGTATGGTAAATAGGATGAATCGAACAATAACGGCCCCGCGAGGAGCATGACGAATGGATGACATTGCCGGCGACATCGCGCGCCAGAGCCTGCGCGGTTTCCTCGCGATGGTCGAGCACGACTATCCGGAGGAGTTGCTGCGCATCCGGGCCCCGGTCCGCACCGAACTGGACATCACTTCCCTCGTCTTCGAGCTCGAGCAAGCCGGCCGCAGCCCGGTCGTCGTCTACGAGAATGTCGAAGGCCATTCCATGCCGGTCGTCACCAACATCGCGGGCAATCGCAAGCTGCTCGCGGCATGCCTCGGCGTCAAGCCGACCGACCTGCCCACCGCCTTCCGCGAGCGCTGCCAGAAGTACATTGCCTGCGAGGTGGTGAAGGACGCGCCGTGGCAGACGGTCAGCATGGAAGGCGATGAGGTCGATCTCGGAAAGCTGCCCATCCCCCTGCACTTCTCGGTCGATGCCGCACCCTACATCACGGCCGGACAGATCGTGGCGCGCGATCCGGTCAGCGGGGTCGACACCACAGGCTTTCACCGGCTGATGGTCAAAGGCAAGAACCGCCTCGGCGTGTCGCTCCACTCGCGCCGGCGCATGCACGAATTTCACCGCCGCGCGGCGGAACGCGGCCAGAATCTGCCGGCAGTCATCACGCTGGGCATCCATCCGCTCCATTACATGGGCGCGATGGTCTACGCGTATCCGCCCCACGTGCGCAAGTACGAAATCATCGGCGGGCTCTTCGGCGAACCGTATCAACTGGCCAGCACCGGCTTTCACGACCTCGAAGTGCCCGTCGGCGCGGAGATCGTGATCGAAGGCGAGATACTCGCCGACGTTCATGAACCGGAAGGACCGTTCAGCGAGTTCACCGGCTATGCCTCGTACCGCAGCACCGAAAACGTTTTCGTCGTGAAGCGCATCCGCATGCGGCGCGACGCCATGTACCATTCCATCGCCTCGGGCATGTCGCAGGATCACATCCTGGTGTCCTGCGTCACCCGCGAGGGCGAAATCCTGAACACGCTGCGGCGCAATCTGCCGAACGTGCTGGGCGTGTACGTTCCGCATCGCACGTGCGGCGCCTTTCTCGCGATCGTCAAGATGAAGAAGACCGCGCAAGGCGAGCCGCAGCAGGCGATCATGGCGGCGCTCGGCACCGAGTTCTATACCAAGTACGTGATCGTGGTGGACGAGGACGTCGACATCTTCGACATGAGCGACGTCATGTGGGCTGTTTCCACACGCGTGCGCGCCGAGCAGGACATCGTCTTCATCCCGGGATGCAAAGGTGCCATACTCGATCCGACCTCCGATCCGGAAACGTTCACGGTGACCAAGATGGGCATCGATGCCACGCGGCCGGTGGGCAAGGATTTTGCGGAACGGCTGACGATATCCGACGCCCAGCGCACCCGCGTTCGCAGCATACTGGAAGCATCCGGAGTGAAAATCTAGCGCGTGCACTGTTGTAGCGTTCGTCCTGAGCCTTTCGACGCTGCACAAGACAGGCTCGCAAATGCGGAGTCGAAGGATGAACGAATCATGCGCGCCCTTCGACGGTGCTCAGGACAGGCTTAGAGGCTCAGCACGAACGGTGCTGAATTGATGTGGTTCATGTCCACAAGGAGGATTCTATGAAGCTCGCTCGCATTGTCATCTTCACCGCTGCCGCAGGCATCGCGTTGACCGCGCTGCCTTCCTTTGCACAACAGAAGGTCAACCTGCGCTTCGGCACCGTCGGGCTGGGTTCCGCATGGTACAACTACGGCGCCGGCATCGCCGACATTGTGAAGCCGAAGCTGCCCGCAGGCTCCTCGATCGATGTCCTGCCGCGCGCCGGCGGCGTCGGCAACATCAAGCTGATCCAGGCCGGAGAGATGGAGGTCGGACTCAGCTTCGCGGTCAATTCTGCCGAGGCGTGCGGCGGCTTCAACACCTTCAAGGAAAAACAGGGCAAGGTGCGGGCGCTGCTCGGCGGCCTCGACGTTTATTACTTCGGCACGTTCGTGACCAAGAAGTCGGGCGTGACTTCGTGGGACGAGATCGTCGCCGGCAAGAATAAATTCCATCTGCTCACCACGAGGCCGGGCGGCACCGGCGAACTGGGCGTGCGGCAGGTGCTGGCGCTCCTCGGGTCGAGCAAGGAGGCCGTGGCCAAGAAAGGGGGCGTGGTCGAAGCGACCGAACGCTCCGGCGCTGCCGAGACGATCAGGGACGGCCAGGCCGACGGCTGGGCGCACGTCGTCACCAAGGGCCATCCGGGCGCGACCCAGATCGTGACAGTCAACGACATGATCATGCTGCCGCTGCCCGACAAGGTGATCAAGGGCATGGTCGAGAAGAACGGCTGGGTGGCGGCCGAGATTCCGGCGAACACCTTCAAGGGTCAGACCACGCCGGTCAAAACGGTGAAAGCCGCATCCAACATCCTGGTGAATTCGGAAGTGCCGGCGGACGTCGTTTACACCATTACGAAAACCATCATGGAAAACGCGGACAAATTGCCGAAGATCCACGCGGCGCTCGGCGACTTCGATCCGAAGAAGGCGGCTGACCCCGGGTTGAACGGCAACTGCCCACTGCATCCGGGAGCGGCGAAGTACTACAAGGAAGCCGGCCTCCTCAAGTAACGCAGCCGTACAGGAACCGGGGAAAGGGAAGCCGTGGCGCTATCGCCCGCGCACGCGCGTCTCTTCCTCGGCTTCATCGCGATCGCGCTCACTGCGGTCGAGTTCACGCCGCTCTTCCGCGGTCAGGCGCTCTACGAAATCACTTTTCTGGGAATCCATGTCGGCGCGACCACCGCGATTGCGTTCCTCATCATCGGGTTCAAGGCGCGACGCAAGGACGATGAAGCCGTTCCGCTGATCGATATCGTACTGGCGCTGCTCGCGCTCGCCTGTGCGGTCTATCTTGCGTTCCAGGGCCAACGCGTCTCCGAACGGATCGAAGGCGTCGATGAGGTGTTCTTCTGGGACAAGGTATTCGGCGCGCTGCTGATCCTGCTGCTGCTCGAGGCGTGCCGCCGCGTGGCGGGCACCGTGCTCATGGTCCTCGCCGCCCTTTTCATCGCCTACGTCTTTCTCGGCCCGTGGCTGCCCGGCGGCCTCGCGCACCGCGGCATGAGCTTCATGCGCTTCATCGA
>DATFGD010000624.1:0-9070 GCA_035249725.1 Burkholderiales bacterium | reverse complement strand
GCGGGGAAGGCGGGCGTGCAGGAGCTCGTGATCGGCATGGCGCATCGCGGGCGCTTGAACGTGCTGGTGAACACCATGGGCAAGATGCCCAAGGACCTTTTCGCGGAATTCGAAGGCAAGCACGAAGCGCATCTGCTCGCCGGCGACGTCAAGTATCATCAGGGCTTCTCAAGCAACGTCATGACGCCGGGCGGACCGATGCACGTGACGCTCGCCTTCAATCCTTCCCACCTCGAAATCGTCAACCCGGTGGTCGAAGGCTCGGTGCGCGCGCGCCAGCACCGCCGCCGCGACTTCAAGGGCGACCAGGTATTGCCGGTGCTGATCCATGGCGACGCTTCGTTCGCGGGGCAAGGCGTGATCATGGAAACGCTCAACCTGGCGCAGACCCGCGGTTACGGCACCGGCGGCACCGTCCACATCGTCGTGAACAACCAGATCGGCTTCACCACCTCCGATACGCGGGACTCGCGCTCGACGCTGTATTGCACCGACGTTGCGAAGATGCTGGAAGTGCCCATCTTCCATGTGAACGGCGATGATCCCGACGCGGTTTGCCTCGTGACCGAAATCGCGCTCGATTACCGCATGCGTTTCCACCGCGACGTCGTGGTGGACCTCGTGTGTTACCGGCGTCTCGGGCACAACGAGCAGGACGAGCCGATGGTGACGCAGCCGCTCATGTACAAGAAAATTCAGAAGCTGCCCACCACGCGCAAGCTCTATGCCGACCGCCTGGTGCAGCAGGGCGTGCTCTCCGACGCGGAAGCCGACGAGATGATCTCGACCTATCGCAACGCGCTCGATTCCGGCTACCACACGAACAAGACCATCCTCTCCAAGTACAAGCCGCCGTTCGAGGTGGACTGGAAGCCCTACGTCGGCACGAAATGGAACGAGAAGGACGATACGCGGCTGCCGATCGAGACGCTGAAGACGCTGGGCGAGCGCATCACCACCGTGCCCGACAACTTCAAGCTGCACCCGCGCGTGCAGAAAATCATCGACGACCGCCGTCTGATGGCGCAGGGCAAAATGCCGCTCGACTGGGGCATGGCCGAGCACCTCGCCTATGCGACGCTGCTCAACGAAGGCTATTCGATCCGGCTCTCGGGACAGGACACGGGGCGCGGGACGTTTTTCCATCGCCACGCCGTGCTGCACGACCAGAACCGCGAGCGTTGGGACCAGGGTGCCTACATCCCGCTGCAGAACGTCAGTGCGAAGCAGGGCGATTTCGTGGTGATCGACTCGCTGCTCTCCGAAGAAGCGGTGATGGGCTTCGAGTATGGTTACGCCACCTCGGGTCCCAACGAGCTGGTGGTCTGGGAGGCGCAGTTCGGCGATTTCGCCAACGGCGCGCAGGTCGTAATCGATCAGTTCATCGCGTCCGGCGAGGTGAAATGGGGCCGGTTGTGCGGGTTGACGCTGCTTCTGCCGCATGGCTACGAGGGACAGGGCCCGGAGCACTCGTCCGCGCGCATCGAGCGTTATTTCCAGCTCTGCGCGGACTACAACATGCAGGTGTGCGTGCCCGCGACGCCGGTGCAGTTCTATTATCTGCTGCGGCGGCAGATGGTGCGGCCGTACCGCAAGCCGCTCATCATCTTTACCCCGAAGAGCCTCCTGCGCCACAAGGAGTCGGCGTCGCCGCTCGAGGAATTCGCAAACGACAAATTCAAGCCCGTCAACGAGGACTGGGATGCGACCGAGATCAACCCCGAAAAGGTTCAACGGGTGATCTTTTGCAGCGGCAAGGTGTTCTACGATTTGCGCGCCGCGCGGCGCGAGCGCGACGTCAAGGACGTGCCGCTCGTGCGCATCGCGCAGCTCTATCCTTTCCCGCACGACGACTTCCGTGCCCAGATCGCGCGCTACAAGAACGCGACCGAAATCGTGTGGTGCCAGGAAGAGCCGCGCAATCAGGGCGCGTGGCGCCACATCCAGCACTATCTGCTGCGCCACCTGTTGCCGCAGCAAAAACTCTTCTATGCCGGACGGGAATCCTCCGCTTCGCCGGCAGCCGGCTACAAGCAGTTGCACGACCAGCAGCAAAAGGAATTGGTCGAACAGGCGCTGACCATATCGGCCGGCACCGGCCCGCGCATCCTTACGCTGCAGCCGCGGCCGCTGTCGGCAGGCGAAGAAAACTAGAGATCGGATACGGTAATGCTGATCGACGTGAAGGTGCCGCAGCTTTCCGAATCGGTGGCGGAGGCGACCCTGGTCTCGTGGCACAAGAAAACCGGCGAGTATGTGAAGCGCGATGAGAACCTCGTCGATATCGAGACCGACAAGGTGGTGCTTGAAACGCCCGCGCCGGAATCCGGCACACTCGCGGAAATCATCAAGGGCGACGGCGGGACGGTGACGAGCAACGAAGTCATCGCGCGCATCGATACCGAAGGCAAGGCAGCGGCCACGGCGGCTGTTCCGAAGGCGGCCGCTGCGGAGCCGCAGCGAGCTGCACCGCCGCCCGAGCCGAAAGCGACCGCCGGTGCGGCCGCGCTGCCCGCCGCGCAGAAACTCGCGGCGGAGAAGCATGTCGACACCGCGGCGATCAGCGGCACGGGACGCGGCGGGCGCGTCACCAAGAGCGATGTGCTCCAAGCGCTGAAGGTCGGCGAGGTCCCTGCGGCGAAGACGGTGGAAACCGCACGTGCACCGGTTGCGCCCGCGCCGCAGCGCGCGCCGGCACCGTCTGTCGATCTCGGGGGACTGGGCGATCGGCCCGAGCAGCGGGTCGCGATGTCGCGGCTGCGCGCGCGGATCGCGGAGCGGCTGGTGCAGTCGCAATCGACAGCGGCGATCCTCACCACCTTCAATGAAGTCAACATGCAGCCGGTGATCGACCTGCGCAACCGCTACAAGGACCGCTTCGAGAAGGCGCATGGCGTCCGGCTCGGTTTCATGTCGTTCTTCGTGAAGGCGTCGGTCTATGCGCTGAAGAAATATCCGGTGGTGAACGCGTCGATCGACGGCACCGATATCATCTACCATGGCTATTACGATGTCGGTATCGCAGTCGCAAGCCCGCGCGGACTGGTGGTGCCGATCATCCGCAATGCCGATCAATTGTCGCTCGCGGAAATCGAGAAGACGATCGCCGACTTCGGAACCCGCGCCCAGAACGGCAAGCTCGACATAGAAGAGCTCACCGGCGGCACGTTCTCGATTTCGAACGGCGGGGTATTCGGCTCGATGCTGTCCACGCCGATCATCAATCCACCGCAAAGCGCCATCCTCGGGATCCACCTTACGAAGGAACGGCCGATGGTGGAAAACGGGCAGATCGTGATCCGGCCGATGAACTATCTCGCGCTCTCGTACGACCATCGCATCGTCGATGGCCGGGAAGCCGTGCTGAGTCTCGTCGCGATCAAGGATGCACTCGAAGACCCGGCGCGCATGCTGCTGGATATTTGATTAGAGACGCCGCCAAGACGCCAAGCACGCCAAGTGTTTGAGAAATATTTTGTTATCTTGGCGCTTTGGCGTCTTGGCGGCTAAATCATAGGATCGTGCATGTCCAAGACATTCGACGTGGTGGTGATTGGTGGCGGGCCGGGCGGTTACATCGCCGCCATCCGCGCGGCGCAGCTCGGATTGCAGACGGCATGCATCGATGACTGGAAAACGGACGGCGGAAAGCCCGCCCTCGGCGGCACCTGCACCAACGTGGGCTGCATTCCGTCGAAAGCGCTGCTGCAGTCGTCGGAAAACTACGATCACGCCGGCCACGCCTTCGCCGAGCACGGCATACAAGTGAAGGATCTCACGCTCGACCTTGCGCAGATGCTGAAACGCAAAGACCGCGTGGTGAAGCAGAACAACGACGGCATCGTCTATCTGTTCCGGAAAAACAAGGTCGCTTTCTTCCACGGGCACGGTAGCTTCGCCGGCGGTGGCGAAGGGCAGTGGGAGATCAAGGTATCGGGAACCGACGCGGAGACGGTGGCGGCCAAGCACGTCATCATCGCGACAGGCTCCACGCCGCGCGCGCTGCCGGGCGCCGATTTCGACAACGAACGCATACTCGACAATGCCGGGGCATTGGCGATTCCCGAGGTGCCGAAGCGGCTCGGTGTGGTGGGCGCGGGCGTCATCGGGCTCGAGATGGGGAGTGTGTGGCGCCGGTTGGGATCGGAAGTAACGATACTGGAAGCGCTGCCCACGTTCCTCGGTTCGGCCGACGAACAGGTTGCCGCCGAGGCGTGGAAGGCGTTCACCAAGCAGGGGCTCGATATCCGCATGGGGGTGAAGATCACCCGCGTAACGAACAAGAAGAACGTCACGCTCGAATTCATGGATGGCGACGGCAAGGAGCAGAGCGCGACCTTCGACCGCTTGATCGTCGCCATCGGGCGCATGCCGAACACCGCCGGGCTGGGCGCGGAAACGGTGGGGCTCAAAATCGACGAGCGGGGATTCATTGCCGTGGACGATGCGTGCCGCACGAATCTGCCCGGCGTATGGGCGATCGGTGACGTCGTGCGGGGGCCGATGCTTGCGCACAAAGCGGAAGAAGAGGGCGTTGCCGTCGCGCAGCGCATCGCCGGCCAGCATGGCCACGTCGATTTCAACACCGTGCCGTGGGTGATCTACACCTCGCCCGAGATCGCGTGGGTCGGCAAGACCGAGCAGCAGTTGAGGGCGGAAGGCGTGGAATACCGCGCCGGCAGCTTTCCCTTCATGGCGAACGGGCGGGCGCGTGCGCTCGGTGACACGACAGGTTTTGCAAAATGGCTCGCCGACGCACGCACCGACCGCATACTGGGCGCGCACATCATCGGCCCGATGGCCTCCGAGCTGATCGCCGAAGCGGTCGTCGCGATGGAGTTCGGTGCGGCAGCCGAGGACATCGCGCTCATCTGCCATGCCCATCCATCGCTCGCAGAGGCGATGAAGGAGGCGGCGCTCGCAGTGGACAAGCGCACGCTCAATCTGTGAGCAACGCTACGCCGCCCCGGCAGCGCGATCACCGCTACGACCTCATCACTTCTTCGCAGGAAAACACCGACCTCACCGGGTGCGTGTGCCGCCGTGCCGGCGACCACGGCTTTGCACTCGATGCCGCACAGGAGCGCGCGCTCCGGTCTCTCGAACGCGTTTACGGCGAGCTGAAGGCGTCCGAGCGGCTCGAAAATTCCATCGTGCGCCTGCTTGCGCGCAAGCGCGTCGTGCGGGGTGTTTATCTATGGGGAGGGGTCGGCCGCGGCAAGAGCTTTCTCATGGACGGCTTTTGCGACTGCGTGCCGTTTGCGCGCAAGCGGCGCATCCATTTCCACCGTTTCATGCAGCGCATCCATCTCGACATGCGCGAGCGGCAGGGGCAGGCGGATCCGCTCACCGGCATTGCGCGCGAGATGGCGCGGCGGGTTCGGCTGCTGTGTCTTGACGAATTTCACATCACCGACATCACCGACGCGATGCTGATGCGGCGCCTGCTCGAGGGCCTGTTCGAGCGCGGCGTCACGCTGGTGACGACGTCCAATTTTGCCCCCGATGAGCTCTACCGCTATGGCCTGCAGCGCAACCAGTTCCTGCCGGCAATCGACTTGATCGAGCAGAATCTGGAAGTGATCGAGATGGACGGCGGCACTGACTATCGTCTGCGCGAACTCGAGCGGGCTGGCGTGTATCACGCGGTAGCCAATGGGGATGCGCGGCTGGCGCAGGCGTTCGACACCATGGTGGGCCACGCGCCGGGACTGGGCGGCGAACTCGAGATCGAGAGTAGAATGATCCGGGTGCGGCGCGAAGCGGGCGGCGTAGCGTGGTTCGACTTTCAAGAGCTGTGCGATGGACCCCGCGCCAAGGTGGACTACATCGAGCTTGCGCGGCGCTATCACACCGTGCTGCTGTCCGGCGTGCCGCGGTTTACGGCGGCCGATGCCGACAAGCTGCGGCGCTTCGTGTGGCTGATCGACGAGTTTTACGACCGGCGGGTAAAACTCATGATTGCAGCGGCGGCGTCGGCTTCAGATCTGATCGACGGTCCAGCAAGCACCGACCGCTTTCAGGCGGCTCTGAACGTATCTCTCAAGGAGCGGCTGGTGAGCCGGCTGACGGAGATGCAGACGCGCGACTATCTGATGCAGCCGCATTTGCCGTAAGGTACCACCCGCGCTTGGGTGAACCTTCCGCAGCACACCACCCCGCCTCGCAGCGCGAGGCACCCCTCCTCATCGGAGGAGGGGAATAGAATCAGATTCCCCTCCTACATCAGGAGGGGTGGATGCGAAGCAGACGGGGTGATGGATATCCCCTCCTCCGATGAGGAGGGGTGGATGCGAAGCAGACGGGGTGGTACCAAAGGAGGCACATGGAGCGATTCAAGTCGTATCGCCTCTTCAACGAGAACAACCGGACGGCAGGTCGTATCGTCGAGATCGCGCTCGACGATCTTTCTGCCGGCGAGGTCGTATTCAAGACCGCGTGCTCCAGTGTGAATTACAAGGACGCGCTCGCCGCGACCGGCAGCGGCGGAAAAATCGTGCGCAAGTTGCCGCTGGTCGGCGGCATCGATGCTGCAGGCACCGTCGTTTCTTCCACTGACAACCGGTTCAAATCCGGGGACGAAATCATCTGCACGAGTTATGACTTCGGTGTCGCGCACGACGGCGGCTATGCGCAGTATTGCCGCGTGCCGGCGGATTGGGTGGTTCCGCTGCCCAAGGGCCTGAGCCTCTTCGACGCCATGGCCATCGGCACGGCGGGCTATACCGCCGCGCTGGCGGTTTGCCTGCTCGAACAGAACGGCATGAAAGCGGAGAACGGCAAAGTCCTGGTGAACGGCGCGACCGGGGGCGTCGCAACGCTTGCCATCGACATGCTATCCGCGCTCGGCTATGCGGTGACTGCAGTGACCGGCAAGGACAGCGAACACGCATTCCTGAAGCGTATAGGTGCAGGCGACGTGCTGGCGCGGTCGAGCATCGACCCTGGCACGCGTCCGCTCGAGAAAGCGATGTGGGCCGCCGCATTCGATTCGGTCGGGGGCGAGCAGCTCGCCTGGCTTACGCGGACCATGCAGCCGCACGGCGTGATTGCGAGTTTCGGCAACGCGGGCGGCATCGACCTGAAGACGACCGTGCTCCCGTTCATTCTGCGCGGCGTGCGATTGATCGGCGTGGATTCGGCCTCCACGCCGATGCCGTTGCGGCGACAGGTGTGGGCGCGCCTTGCCTCCGATCTCAAGCCCCGTCATCTCGCCGAAATCGCCTATGGCATCACGCTGGACGCGCTTCCCGACCAGTTCGAGAAATTGCTTAAAGGCGCAAGCCGGGGGCGCGCAGTCGTCAGGATTTCGTAAGATGTTGCCCTGAAACAAAAAGGGGTGCCGCTCTTGCGGCGGCGCTTCCGTACCGGAGGAGCAAGCATGGGTGCGTATAGCGATTTCCACAGGCGCTCCATCGAAGAGCGCGATTCATTCTGGGCAGAGCAAGCGCGGCTCATCGATTGGGAGCGTCCGTTCGAGCGTGTGCTCGACTACAGCCGACCGCCGTTCGCGAAATGGTTCGTCGGCGGGCTGACCAACCTCTGTCATAACGCCGTCGACCGGCACCTGAAGGCGCGCGGCGCACACAACGCGCTGGTCTACATCTCGACCGAAACCGGTCGGAACCGCAACTACACCTACCGTGAGCTGCACGCTGAAGTAAACCGGTGTGCCGCCCTGATCGCGGCGCAGGGCGTTGCGAAGGGCGACCGCGTGCTGATCTACATGCCGATGATTCCGGAGGCGGTGTTCGCGATGCTCGCCTGCGCGCGAATCGGGGCGATCCATTCGGTCGTGTTTGGCGGCTTTGCCTCGCACAGCCTCGCATCGCGCATCGACGACGCGCAGCCCAAACTCATGATCACCGCGGACGCGGGCATGCGCGGCGGCAAGGCGATACCCTACAAGCATCTCGTCGATGAAGCGCTGCGGCTGGCGCAGCATCCGCCGCGCCGGGTCGTGATCGTGAACCGCGGTATCGACACGAACTCTACGAAGGTCCCCGGCCGCGACCTCGACTATGCAGACCAGCGTGAGCAGCACATCGACGCACAGGTGCCGGTGACCTGGCTCGAGTCGAGCGAGCCGTCCTACATCCTGTACACGTCGGGCACCACCGGCCACCCCAAGGGTGTGCAGCGCGATACCGGCGGTTACGCGGTCGCGCTGGCCGCATCCATGAAGCATATCTACTGCGGCGATCCCGGCGAAACCATGTTCACCACGTCCGACATCGGATGGGTGGTGGGACATTCCTACATCGTGTACGGGCCGCTGATCCGCGGCATGACGACTGTGCTGTACGAGGGATTGCCGATCCGGCCCGACGCGGGTATCTGGTGGAAGATCGTGGCGGAGAACAAAGTTACCGTCATGTTTTCTTCACCCACGGCAGCACGCGTGCTCAAGAAGCAGGATCCCGCGTATCTCAGAAAGTACGATCTCGGCACGCTGCGACACCTGTTTCTCGCCGGCGAGCCGCTCGATGAACCGACGCACCGCTGGATGGCGGAAGCGCTGGGTCGCCCGGTGATCGATCACTACTGGCAGACCGAAACCGGCTGGCCGATACTCACCTCGGTGCCCGGCGTGGAGCAGACCCCCATCAAATTCGGCAGCCCGAGCTTTCCGGCGTTCGGCTACGACCTCAAGCTCCTGCGCGAGACGGATGGGGCAGAAGCGGGTCCGAATGAGAAAGGCGTGGTGGCGATCATCCCGCCGCTTCCGCCCGGTTGCATGACGACCGTCTGGGGGGACGACGAGCGCTTCGTGCAGACGTATTTCACCGGCTTCAAGGACCGGCTCGCGTACTCGACGTTCGACTGGGGCATACGCGACGCAGACGGCTACCATTTCATTCTCGGCCGCACCGACGACGTCATCAACGTCGCCGGGCACCGGCTCGGCACGCGCGAGATCGAGGAAGCCGTCCAGGCGCACGCGAACATCGCGGAAGTCGCGGTGGTCGGCGTCGCGGATCCGGTGAAAGGCCAGATGCCGCTCGCGTTCGCGGTGGTGAAAGACACCTCGAAGATCGCGACCCCGAATCAGCGCGCGCAACACGAACAG
>DATFGD010000623.1:0-9792 GCA_035249725.1 Burkholderiales bacterium | reverse complement strand
AACGAATACAAGGCATTATGGAAAACCCGGAGGTCTGCGCGCCACAGGATGTCGCCTTCCGACGACGGGTTTATCGCCTATTTCGTTAACTGCCAGTGCGAAAGGGAATTTGCGTGTCGCCCTGAAGAGACAAAATGTCGTGGGTCAGCGACAAGGTATAGCGGGCAAGCGACAACGGTGTAGCGAATTCGGAAGAGACTTGCACAGACCGTTTGCCGCTGGAAGGAGCGCGCGGATGGCACGGCCTGTCGCGGATTGTATCGCCGGTGCAGCGGCTATGCACGCGGATTTGCAACTCTCACCCAGCAAGGCGCAAGGGAAGCCATGCGCAACCTCCCATTGGTCCAATCGGACTTCGGCATATCCGCATGGGTTGTTAAGAAGAGGCGCCATGCTGACGGGCGTTTATAGCCAGCGGAGCGGCGTTTCGCATATCACCCATGTCCAGCATGACGGGGTAAATCAGGCAATGAAAGAAACCGGCAAAAAGCCTTCCGTTCTGCTGTTGGGACCATCGATCAATGCCGTGGGCGGTGGGCCGACTCACATCAGACATCTGCTCAGATCCCCTTTGGCGACGGTCTACGACCTGATCCATTTCGAGGTCGGAAGTCGTGGACGCGAAAGTCCCTCCAGCGATGAACCGCTTGTTATCCGTACCATCCGGGTGGCGCTCAGCCCGCTTCGCCTTGCATGGGCGGTGGTCTGCCGGGCGCCGGCGATCCTGCATGTCAATGCATCGCTCAATAGCAGGTCGTTCTGGCGGGATGCGGTGTATGTCATCGTAGGAAAGATGCTGGGACGAAAAATCGTCTACCAGATACACGGCGGTTCCGTCGAACAGTTCTGCAATTCCCGTCCGCTGATGCGCGCATTTTGCCGGCAGCTGTTTCGTCTGACGGACTACGTCGTCGTGATCTCCGCAGTGCAGTTTGACCGATTCGCGCGGCTGTTCGAGTCCAACCGCGTCACGTTGATCCCGAACGCCATCGATTTGACCGAGTTTGCGCGGGAACGGAAGCCCGACTTACAGGCGACCCGTCCCCACGGTCTGCATTTGTTGTTCCTGGCAAGGTTAGTCCGGGATAAAGGAATATTCGAGCTCATCGAGGCGATGTCGGCTCTGCGCGAGGACGCCGTATTGAGCGGCATGACGCTGACCATCGCGGGCTCCGGGCCGGCATACCAGGAAGTCGTGCAACGCACTGCGGCGTTGGGGCTCAACGGGCGTGTTCGAATCGTGGGGTCGGTGCAGGGAGAAGCGAAGGCCAAACTCCTGCGGGAAGCGGACATATTCATCCTGCCCTCTTATCACGAAGGCCTTCCGTATGCGCTGTTGGAAAGCCTCGCCTGTGGTATCCCTGTCATTGCCACCAAGGTAGGCGGTATCCCGGACGTCGTCCAACAAGGAATCCACGGCGTTCTGATCGAGCCCCGCAACGTCGAGGAAATCGTGCGGGCAATCAGGTTGCTCGCGTGCGACACCTCGCTGCTCGAGCGGATGTCCGACCACTGTGTCGTCCAGGCTCGTGAGCAATACGGTCTTGACCGGTTATCCCGTCAGTTCGATGCGCTGTATCGAACACTTATCGAAAGCACGGAAAAAAGGCCGGTGACCACATGAGACAGGTGACGCAGAACTACAAGAGCGGAGAGATTCGACTGGAGGACGTCGATTGGCCGGCGTTAAGGCCGGGTGGTGTGCTCGTCCGGACGCATTTCAGCGTGGTCTCCACGGGCACGGAGGGAATGAAGGTCAGGGAAGCAAAACTCTCGTACCTTGGAAAGGCGCGTGCACGTCCCGACCAGTTGAAGAAGGTCATGCAGGCGATTCGGCAGCAAGGGTTCGCGGCTACGTACAGCAAGGTAATGAACAAGCTGGATACCCTCACGCCGCTGGGTTATTCGCTGGCCGGGGAGATATTGGCGGTCGGTTCAGGCGCCGGCGAATTTCACGTGGGTCAGCGCGTGGCTTGCGCGGGCGCGGGTTACGCGAACCATGCGGAAATCAATTTCGTTCCAAAAAATCTCGTAGTTCCCGTCCCGGACAATATTTCACTCAGGCACGCTGCATTCGCCACCGTCGGCTCTATCGCGCTACACGGATACCGGCAGGCGGGGATGCAGCTGGGTGAAACGGCGTGCGTCATCGGACTCGGCCTTCTCGGGCAATTGCTGGTACAGGTGCTCAAGTCTGCGGGGATACAGGTCGTCGGCACCGATCTCGTCGATGAACGTTGCCGTCTCGCCGAAAAGCTTGGTGCAAAAGCCGCAATGAGCATAACCCGTCCGGGGTTCGATACGTTTATTTCGCGGATGACCGGCGGCATGGGCGTCGACTGTGTTTTCATTGCAGCCGGTGGAGCGAGCAACGCTCCGACCGAACTGGCCGTACGGATCGCGCGGGACCGCGCCCGGATAGTCGATATCGGCAAGACGAGACTCGACTTGCCGTGGAACGAGTACTACCTGAAAGAACTGGATGTGCGTTTCTCGCGCTCCTACGGTCCAGGCCGATACGACCCGAATTACGAGGAGCGTGGCATAGACTATCCCATAGGCTACGTTCGCTGGACGGAAAGGCGCAATCTCGCCGCGTTTCTGGAGCTCGTGTCCTCCAGGCTGGTGCAGATCGATCCGCTGATCTCACAGACGAGAGCGTTTGCCGATGCGGAAGGCGTTTACCGGGAGCTTGCCCAAGCAGGAAATGGTGGCGTTCTGGCGACCTTATTCGAATATGAGAAGGCGTCGCAGTCGATAAAGCGTGAGCCCGCACGTCCAAAGATATCTGCGCCTTCACCGAAACCCGCAGGAAAAGTCCGGCTCGGTGTAATTGGCGCCGGCAACTACGCGTCCACCATGCTGTTGCCGCCCCTTCAGAAGAATCGCGACGTCGAATTGTCCGCGGTAGCCACCACGACGGGAATATCCGGGCAGAATGCCAAGCGGCGTTTTCGGTTCGGGTACGCAACGACGGACTACAGGGAAATCCTGGACGATCCGCAAATCGATGCAGTCATCATCGCCACACGGCATTCCGCGCACGCGCGGTTGGTTGCTGAAGCGCTCGAAGCGGGCAAAACCACTTACACCGAAAAACCCCTGGCGCTCCGCATCGAGGACATTGCGTTGATCAGGCGTGCGGTGGAGCGGTCGGGCAACGATCGCCTGATGGTGGGCTTCAACAGACGTTTTTCGCCTATGGTCTCAACCCTCGCGAAACGATTCTGGCAGACGGGCGTGCCGGTGATCGCACACTATCGCGTGCATGCCGGGCAGCTCGAAAGAGGCTCGTGGTACCTGGATAGCACCGAAGGTTCGCGGTTCGTGGGAGAGGCGGGACATTTTGTGGATGTCGTTTCATACATCGCGAATGGCAGGCCGGTAAGCGTGATGGCGTCGCGTCTCCGGCCGGCGAATGCTACTGCAGACGACGTTGAGAACATTATTGCAGTGATTCGATACGACAACGGGTCCGTGGGTAATCTGCTGTACCTGACGCAAGGCGGTAGCCAGGTGCCGAAGGAACATCTCGAGGTCTTCGGCGGTGGAGTCACCGGGCAGCTATGCAACTTCGAATCTTTATTGCTCTTTGATCACGATAGCCGCAATAAAGCGACGATGCGCATCGACAAAGGGCAGAAAAGCGAACTCGATGCCTTCGTCCATGCCGTGAAGCACGGCGGCCCCATGCCGATCCCTGTGGAATCGCTATTTGACACGACGCTTGCCACGTTACTGATAGCGGAATCGGCGCAAACCGGAAAGGAAATCCCGATCGATATAAGGGAACTCCCCCCGCCGAGTCTCCGAACAGCGGAACCATGCGCTGCGGCGAGCAGGGATCAGAATGATGCGTTGCCGGAGACAGACCAAGGCCTTGATTGCTCAAGTAATGCTCACCGTCCCGCCGCGTTGTCCGATAACCCATGACGGCCAGCCCGATGCGGGGCTCGCGCTTTTTAATGCAGCGATGCGCCGTCTCGGTCGCTCGCTCTACCCGGAAACGATCCTTCTGAGGTTTTCGCAGCTAGTCCAATCGAAGCATGTTCCAACGGATCCTTTGGGCTCCTCAAGTCACACGCTGCTCATAACCTTCGAACGTGCGGCTTCCGCGTGCACCGCCGGGGAATCTGGGTTTGTGTGTGCGCCACCGCGCGCGTTTTGTAGGAGGATAAAGATGATGACGCCCCACGCACGATCGCTTTCATATCGGCAATATGCACGCTTGGGTTCGAGGTGGTTTGCGGCCGCGGCCGGGGCGGCGTTCATGCTGTTCGCATCTCACGTGAGCGGTGCAGGCAGCGTCGACAAGCTCGGAATGGGCGACGGCGTCCGTGTTACGGTATTTCAGTACCCCGACTTGACGACCGAAACGCGCGTGTCGCAGCGCGGCACCATTACCTTTCCGCTGATCGGTGAAATAAAGATCGGCGGTCTCACGCCGGCGGCGGCCGGCAGTGAGATCGCCAGGCAGCTCAAGCGGGGTAAGTACCTGTTGAATCCACAGGTGACAGTGGTGATGACCGAACTCCGCAGCAGGCAGGTATCGGTACTGGGGCAGGTCAACAAACCCGGTCGCTACGCGCTTGACGAGACCAGCGCGAAACTCACTGACGTATTGGCCCTTGCAGGCGGGGTAAGCGAGGTGGGCGCTGACACTGTCAGCATCGTTCTCGATCGCAACGGAAAAACCGAAAAGCTCGAAATCGACCTGGCCGCCATGGTGCGCACCGGCGACCTCTCCAAGAACATCGACATCCAGAACGGAGACACCGTGTATGTGCAGCGCGCGCCGGTCTTTTACATCTACGGCGAAGTGCGCAAAGCAGGGTCCTACAGATTTGAAAAAAATATGACGGTGATGCAAGCGGTGTCGGTGGGCGGCGGCCTTACCGAGCGTGCCACCGAGCGCGGAATCAATATCAGCCGTCGGGGCGTGGATGGAAAATTGCAACGAGTTGAGGTCGGCCTTATGGATAGGGTCCAGCCGGACGACGTGATCCACATCAAAGAGGGCTGGTTCTAGAAACGCGTCCGCTTCGCGGAGGCATACACGGCGATACGACAACCATGAACATTCAGCAGTTACTCATTGCATTGCGTGCCCGCCCCGGTGTATTCGCACTCGTGCTCGCCGCGACCGTATTCACGACGCTCGTTGTGAGCCTGCTCTTGCCGAAAAGTTATGTGGCGACGGCTTCATTGCTGCTCGATAGTAAGGACGAGCAGTCGATGGGCAACGGAAACCCCCTCGTCCCCGCGCTGCTGCAACAGCAGCAGCAGGCCGCTTATATGCAGACGCAGACAGACATTATTCGAAGTTACAAGGTGGTGCACAAGGTGGTTCGCGACTTGGGGCTGGCAAACAATCCGGTGGCGCGCGAAGAGTTCGAGGAGGACACCGGTGGCGCCGGTTCGTTCGAAAACTGGCTGGCGGACAGGCTCCTTCAGTGGCTGAAGGTTGAAACCTCGCAGAGCAGCGTCGTTCAGATTTCCTATACGGCCAAAGACGCGCGATTCGCGGCACAAGCCGCCAACGCGTTTGCCAAGGCTTATCTCGATACGACATTGGAATTGCGTGTGGAACCGACGCAGCGCACGGCCGTCTGGTTCGACGAACAGTTGAAGGGCCTGCGCGCGAGCCTGGAGGACGCGCAGGCGAAGCTCACCGAGTATCAGCGACAGAAGAAGATCGTGGTCACGAATGACCGGATGGATGTGGAGGAGGCGCGTCTTGCAGAGCTCTCCACTTACATGGTCACGGCGCAGAATGCCGCTTCCGAGGCGGATTCGCGTGAGCGTCTCGCACGCCAACTGCTCGGATCCGGGGGCGCCGCCGCCGACAAGGTCCCGGAAGTTCTCGCGAACAGCTACATTCAGAGGCTCAAGTCGGAGCTTGCGTTATCCGAAGCGAAACTGAAGAACCTTTCCGCGGACCTCGGTGCCAACCATCCGCAGCTCCAGCGCCAGCGCGCGGAATACGAAAGCCTGCGCGCCGAGCTCAGGAACGAGATGTCCAAGATCGTGGCGGGCCTCGCAAACGCGGCGCGCCAGGCGCGGCAGCACGAGGCGCAGTTGCGCAACGCCATGGCGGAACAGCGTGGGCGCGTGCTGGAGCTGAAGGACTTTCAGAATGAAATTGGCGTGCTGGCCCGCAACGTGGACAGCGCGCAGCGTGCGTACGACAGCGCCATGCAGCGCTTCGTGGTGAGTAAAGTGGAGAGCGGTGCAAACCGCACCAACGTCTCCGTGCTCGACGCTGCCGTCGAGCCTTCAATGCCGGCAAGACCAAGGATTCCATTGAACGTTGCACTTTCCGTGGTCATGGGCACGATGCTGGCGCTCGCAGTCGTATTCTTCATGGAGCAATTCGACCGCCGCGTGCGCTCGCTCGACGATCTTGCCATAGCCGAAGTACCGCTCCTCGCCCAACTCAACGAATGGCAACCCGCCCAAGGACTGCTCGGACGGCCGAGCGGCCGCGGTTGGGCACTGCCCGCACCGGGATGATAAGACGATGACCATGAATGCCCAGGAAAACGTAGTGACATTGGACTCGACGGCCCGCGTAGTCGGCCCGGAGCGCAATATCGGCTCGATTCTGATCGAGGAGGGCAAGCTCACCGAATCCGATACGCGACGCATCGTCGATCTGCAACGCGCGGAAGGTCTGCGGTTTGGCGAGGCGGCAATCTGGCTGGGCCTCATCAGCGACCAGGATCTGCAACTCGCACTTGCGCGTCAGTATGACTTTCCGCAGTTGCCCTCGGGCGATGCAACGGTCAGCCCCGAACTCGTGGCCGCCTATGCGCCGTTTCACCGCCGGGTGGAAGAACTGCGGGCACTGCGCACGCAACTGCTCATCCGCTGGTTCAACAGCACGCACCAGCGGCGGGTGCTGGCAATAGTAAGTCCGGAGACCGCGGAAGGCCGCACCTATGTGAGCGCCAATCTCGCGATCGTGTTTTCGCAGCTCGGCGAGAGAACGCTGCTGATCGATGCGGACCTGCGTTCCCCGCGACAGCACCGTTTGTTCAACGTGCCCGATCGCGTAGGCCTGTCCACGGTACTTTCAGGTCGGGTGGACTATAGCGCGATCGTGCCGGTGCCAGGCTTCGCGGGACTCTCGCTGCTGCCCGCCGGTGCGCCGCCACCCAATCCGCAGGAGCTTCTGTCGCGCGCCGTGCTGCCGCGCTTTCTGCAGGAGATGCAAAGCAAGTTCGACGTGATTCTCATCGATACTCCGCCCGCAAAACTCTATGCCGACGCACAGAGCGTGACCTATCACGCGGGCGGTGCAGTGGTGCTCGCGCGGAAGAACCACACCCGCCTGGTGGACACGAAGAATGTGATCCGTGACATGAACGATACGGGAGCACAGATCGTCGGCGCCATAATGAACAGCTTTTGACGCGGTGTCGCAACGGCTGCCCGATTCCTGGTTTCAGCGGCCACTGAAAGCGCAACAATAGGATGCACCAATCCACCTGCCTGTGCGGCTATGCGCGCCGCCGCGAGTACGTGTACCTCCGGAGCGCTGCATGATGATGGCATCGCGGGACGATATCACCACATACGGTTCATTCCCAGCCAGCCCGCTGCTTAAGGCCTGCGCGATCCTGGGCATTGCGTTGGTATGCGTATTGTGGGGAGTCTCGGTCGTTGTTGCCGAGTGGAATGCGCTGTTCGTGGGCCTTGCAGTTATTGCCTGCATATTGATCCTCATTGACTTTCGGGTGGGCGTCGTCCTGCTTATGCTCTTGATGCCGTTGTCGTACAGCCAGTTCTTTCCGCGGCAGATCGCAGGCATCACCGGTTTGAATCCCGTAAATCTGCTGCTGATGGGCACGCTGACGTCGTATTTCATGTACGCCCTCACCAACAGGAGCATCGCGCGTTCCGTGCCGCGGCCGCTGCTGTGGCTCTACGCTGCACCTTTCGTGGTGGCCGGGATACTGGGATCGCGCCATGTCGGGGACATCGCGTTCTTCTTTGTCGTAAGCGAACAGGTGCACTTCGTCAACACCGTCGGCTATCTTCGCGATATGGTGGTCAAGCCGCTTTTCCTCGTTGCATTTGCCATACTGGTCGGTGCGGCGGTGGCGCGGACACGAAGCTCGGAGAAATTTCTTGTCCCCACGCTGGCCTCCATGTGGATCATGAGCCTGATGGTGGTCGTGTACTTCGTCTTGTCCGGAAGCAGTCTGCGCCAGATTGCCGGCACCAGCGCGCGGGAATTCCTGACTCCGCTCGGGATGCACGCCAATGAACTCGGCCGGATGTACGTGATCGCCTACGGGATACTCCTTTTCACGTGGGCGGGGACGAAGGATTATTGGACAAAAGTCGTACTGCTCGCGACCATGGCGATCGTTGTGGTGGCGTTGGCGCTGACATTCTCGCGCGGCAGCTTTGCCGGCTTCGTTCTGGTCAGCGCGCTGTTCCTGGTCTCGCGACGCAACATTGCAGGCCTTCTTTTTGGCGGGCTCTTCGCGGCGATCGTGTTTTTCTTCCTTCCGGATGCCGTCTACGAACGTGCGACGCATGGTTTTGGCGCCGGGGCAAACGCGATCAGCGCCGGGCGTATCGATATGATTTGGAAGCCTCTTATTCCCGATCTCCTGCGCAGTCCCCTCTATGGCAACGGGATAGGGTCGATGTTGTGGTCTGATGCGGTGCGGTCTGGGCGCTCTCTGCTGGTCACGCACCCACATAACGCGTATTTGCAGACGTGGCTTGACATGGGGATCATCGGGCTCGTGCTCGTTTGCGCGTACTTCGTGCATGTTTGGAAGGGTTTGCGGGCACTGGGTCGAGATCCCGAACTGCGTGGAGATCAACGGGGTTTTTTCGAGGGCGCGGCCGCAGGATTGGCAGCGTTCCTCGTCACAGCCTTCGCCGATGGCAGTCTCACGCCGAAACCGGAGCAGATTTTCCTGTGGCTCGCAATCGGCATGATGTATGGCCACCGCGCGAGAAAAGTAACGAGTTAGCTTACCCGGCATGTGCGGCATTACGGGATATTGGGCGAGAAAATGTCAGCCCGAAGCCTGGTTGTGCAATCTCGCCGGCGCAGTAGAGGGCTTGCGTCAACGCGGTCCTGACGACAGAGGAACCTGGGTGCGCGCCGGAGGCGCCGTGGGCTTCGGCCACACACGGCTTTGCATCCTCGATCTTTCGGAATTGGGACACCAGCCGATGGTTTCGGAGGGCGGCGATTTCGCCATGGTATTCAACGGCGAAATCTACAACTTCGCGGAGATCCGATCGGAACTGGAGGCGTGCGGACACGGCTTTAAGAGCAGTGGCGATTCTGAAGTCGTGCTGGCGGCGCTGAAGCACTGGGGCATCGCCGCAGTAGACCGATTCATCGGGATGTTCGCGATCGCGCTATGGTGCGAAAGCAAACGTCGCCTCTGGCTCATCCGCGACCGACTGGGCGTCAAGCCGCTGTACTACGCGTGGAACGGACAGGCGTTCTGGTTCGGCTCCGAATTGAAAGCGTTGCGAGCGTTCCGCGCATGGCCTGCGGAACTGGATCGCGATGCGCTCGGGGAGTATTTTCAGTTCGGTTATATCTCGGCGCCGCGCAGCATTTACCGCAACGTGTTCAAGCTGCAGCCCGGGCATTGGCTGGAGCTTCGCGAAGGGGCCGAGCCGGTTGCCCGATGCTATTGGTCGGCGCTCGAGCCGCGCGAACCGCTGACGGGACCGGAGGATGAACTGGCGGCGCGCCTGGAGTCGAACTTCATCGATGCATTTCGTTATCGCATGGTGTCGGACGTGCCG
>DATFGD010000622.1:0-8623 GCA_035249725.1 Burkholderiales bacterium | reverse complement strand
CGTGCGCGCATCCTCCGCATCGATGCCGGTGAGCGGTGGCAAGCCGTGGTTGGCGCGCCGCTGCACCTCTTCCTTGAGCGCATCGAAATCGCGCCCGCCGCCCGGCACGAGCGCACCGGTTTGTCCCGGATCGTTTTCCATGACGGTCGTTTCCTTCATTGCGTGCAGTGAGATGGGCTCCCCTATCTTATTTCAGCACAAAGCGCGCGTGTAAGTTAAAAGCCGTGCTGCACGACTGAAGCAGAGCCTATTGCCAGAGGAGCGGCCAACATGCCGGTGCGTATTCTCGTATTGCTCGCAGCCCTGTTTTTCACCCACCCGGCCTACGCGCAGAAAGCGGAGGTGTATGCCGACCGCAGCGGCGCCATCCGCGGCTACGATCCGGTGAGCTATTTCACGTCCGGACGCCCCGTGAAAGGCTCGCCGCAGTTCAACCACCGCTGGCGCGGTGCAACGTGGCACTTCGCGAGCCCGGAAAACCGCGACGCGTTTGCCGCTTCGCCTGAAAAATACGCGCCCCAGTATGGCGGTTACTGCGCGTACGGCGTGGCGAACGGCTATGCGGTCTCGATCGACCCCGCCGCGTGGTCCATCGTGGACGGCAAGCTTTATCTCAACTACAGCCTCGGCGTCCGCGAGGACTGGAAGAAGGACGTGCCGGGCTACATACGCAAGGCGGAGGCGAATTGGCCTGCGGTGCTCAAGCGCTAGAAGCGGGCTTTGTGTGAGCCCGTCGAACCCTGAACGGCGTAGGATACGGGGATGGCGATGTCCCCGTCGTTCGTTCCGCCGCCGAAAGGCGATCTTGCGCAGTTCGCGCGTCTCGGCCGTTTCCTCATTCCTTACCGGCGCCATATCGCCTTGGCACTCGCGGCGCTCGTGGTCGCTGCAAGCTGCGTGCTCGCGCTGGGCCAGGGCTTGCGTTACGTGATCGATGCCGGATTCGGCAGCAGTGACCCACGCCTCCTGAACGCCGCACTGGCCGGTGTGGTGACCATCGCAGTCATACTGGCGGGTGCGACGTGGGTGCGGTTCTATCTCATGATGAGCGTCGGCGAACGCGTGATCGCGGACTTGCGCCGCGCGGTGTACGGGCATGTGCTCACGCTATCACCCGCTTTCTTCGATGCCGCACGCACCGGAGAGCTTGCCTCGCGCCTCACCAACGACAGCGAGCAGATCCGGCAGGTGATCGGCTTCGGCTTATCGATGTTTCTGCGCAACGGATTGATGATGATCGGCGCTCTGGCGCTGCTCTTCGCGACGAGCCCCAAACTCGCGGCTCTCATCGTTCTGGGCGTTCCGGCGACGCTGGTGCCGCTCATGCTCATGGGCCGGCGTGTGCGGCGGCTGTCGCGTCTCAATCAGGATCGGGTGGGCGACGTCTCGGCGTATATCGACGAATCGCTGCACGAGATACGCACGGTGCAGGCTTACCGGCACGAGGAGCGGGCGCGCGAGTACTTCGGCGCCGCAGCAGATGCGGCGTGCGCCGCGGGACTTCATCGCATCCGCGTGAAAGCGTGGCTCATCTCGCTCGTGATGCTGATCGCGTTCTGCGCGATCGGCGTGATCCTCTGGATCGGCGGCCACGACGTCTTTGCGGGGCGCATGACTGCAGGCGAGCTTTCCGCGTTCGTCTTCTACGCGGCCATCGTCGCAAGCGGCGCGGGCACGGTCTCCGAAGTATGGGGCGAAATCCAGCGCGCCGCGGGGGCGACGGAACGCCTCATGGAACTCATGGACACGCAACCGGCGCTGACGGCGGCCAAGCCCGCCATCCGGATGCCTGCACGCGTCACCGGTGCGATCCGTTTCGACGAGGTCGTATTTGCGTATCCCACCCGACCGGAGACGATTGCGCTCGGGCCCGTGTCGTTTGCCGTCGATCCCGGCGAGCGCGTTGCCCTCGTCGGCCCCTCGGGTGCGGGAAAGTCGACCATCTTCGCGCTGATCCTGCGCTTTTATGATCCGCGAGCGGGCCGCATCCTCTTCGATGGCGCGGACATCCGGCATTGCGAGCCGCGCGATTTGCGCCGTGCCATCGCGCTCGTGCCGCAGGATCCGGTCATCTTTGCCGCGAGCGTCACGGACAACGTGCGCTTTGGCCGGCCGGAAGCCTCTTTCCATGAAGTGCGCGAGGCGTGTGCCGCGGCGAACGCGCTCGAATTCATCGATCGCCTGCCGCAAGGCTTCGACACCGATCTCGGCGAACGCGGCGTGAAGCTTTCGGGCGGGCAGCGGCAACGCATTTCGATCGCGCGCGCCGTGCTCGCCGACCGGCCGATACTGCTGCTCGATGAGGCGACGAGCTCGCTCGACGCCGAGAGCGAACGCCAGGTCGGTGCTGCGCTCGCGCGTCTGGCGCGCGGGCGCACGACGCTGGTGATCGCACACCGGCTCGCGACCGTGCGCAACGCGAACCGCATCATCGTGCTGGATCGGGGTCGCATGCATGCGGTCGGCACGCACGAGGAGCTGTTGCGCGCAGACGGGCTCTACGCGCATCTCGCGCGCTTGCAGTTCCTGGGGGAGAAACCCCTCGCGGAGGCGCTGCCGCTCAGGGGCGTATCGCCTAAACGCTAGATTCCGAGGTAGCTCGCCTTTACTTCCTCGTTTGCCCAGAGCGCCTGCGGATCCGAGGAGTAGACGACGCGGCCCTTGCTCAGCACGTGCACATGGTCGACGAGCTTCAGCGCGAGCGCTGCGTTCTGCTCCACCAAGAGTATGGAAAGCCCCGCCGCCTTGAGTTTCCGGATGGCTTCCCACACACCCTGGATGATGATCGGCGCCAGCCCTTCGGATGGCTCGTCCATGATCAGGCAGTCGGGGTTTGTCATGAGCCCGCGTGCGATCGCAAGCATCTGCTGCTCACCGCCCGAGAGCGTGCGGGCACGCTGCCTGCGTCTTTCTTCGAGCCGCGGGAAGAGCGCATAGACGCTTTTGAGATTCCACCCGTGGCGTCCGTTTCCGCGCTCGGCGACGAGCAGGTTCTCTTCCACGCTGAGCGACGGAAAAACGCGGCGGCCCTGCGGAACGAGTCCCATCCCCATGCGCACGGTTTCGAATGAAGAGACGCCGGTGATGTCCTCGCCCTTGAAGCGTATGCGCCCGCGGCGCGGCGGATTGAAACCCACCACCGAATTGACGAGCGTCGTCTTGCCTACGCCGTTGCGGCCGAGCAGGCCGAGAATCTGGCCTTCCTCGACCTTGAGCGACAGCCCCTGCAGGACGTAAGCGTCGCCGTAGTAGGTGTGGATGTCCTCGACTTCGAGTATCGCCATGTCAGGTTCTTCTGCTCACCCGGTGCCGAGGTAGATTTCCTGGACCTTCGTGCTGCCGCGGATCTGCCCGGTTGCGCCCTGCTCGACGAGGCAGCCGAAATGGAGGACGGAGATGTGATCGACGACGTCGAATACGACGTCCATGTCGTGCTCGATCAGCAGGATGGCGAGATTCGGATCAAGGCGCTTCAGAAATGCCGCCATCTCGCGCGACTCGCCCGATGCGAGTCCGGCCGCCGGCTCGTCGAGAAGCAGAATTGTGGGATCGCTCGCCAGTCCAAGGACGATTTCGACCTGGCGCCGCTCGCCGTGCGAAAGATTGGCGACCCGCACGTCTCTGCGGTCCCAGTAATCGACCGCCTCGAGCAGGCGGCGCGCCTTGTCGTTAAGCTCTTCGTACGAGGCGAGCGAACGCCACATCACGAACTTCGTCCGCCGCACGCCGCCGACCGCGAGCAGCACGTTCTCCAGGACGGTCAACTTCGGAAAAAGGCTGGTGACCTGAAACGTGCGCGCCATGCCGCGCGCGGTGCGCCGATGGCTCGGCCAGCGGGTGATGTCTTCGCCAAAGAGCAGCACACTGCCCGAGCTCGCGGGCAGCACCCCGGTGATGAGATTGAAGAGCGTCGTCTTGCCTGCACCGTTCGGGCCGATGATCGCTTTGCGGTCACCTGCCCGTATGGTGAGATCAACCGATTGCACCGCGTCAAGGCCGTCGAAACTCTTAGACAAGCCGCGCAATTCGAGCACCGGGGCGGCGTTCGTCATATCTGCCTGGCGCAACCCTCACCCCCGCCCCTCTCCCACTTTGTGGGCGAGGGGAGATTCGTGCGCTTGAGCGTCATATGAGATCGCGCCACCCCTCCTAATGTGGGAGGGGAAAATGTATAGCGGTGCGCCCCACCATTTCCCCTCCTCCGACGAGGAGGGGTGCCCCCCGTGCGGGCAAGATGGTGCAGCTTCGCGGCGGTCATTGGCAGTGCTTGCACGGCGGGAAATCGCGGCTGTAGACCGGCTGCTTCAGGAACTTCTCCTTCCCGTATTTCCAGAACTGGCTCACGTCAGGATAGGTCTTGATGACCGTATTCCAGAGCTCGTCCCTTTCGAAGCCGTGCATTTTCTTTTTCTCGACCTTCTTGATGTAGATGTTCTGGATCGGGTTGCGCATCTCGTCGAAGCGCACCGGACCGCGCACGGTCTCCATCTTCAGACTGGAAAGCATCTTGATGAATTTTTCCTGTCCCGGCCACTTGCCCTTCGTCTGCTTCAGCACTTCGTGAATCATCCCGGCGGTCGTGTAGTTCGTCTCGGAATAGTAGGACGGCACCTTGCCGTACTTCTCGCGGTACTTCTTGACGAAAGCCGCGTTCTTCGGCGTGTCGATCGCCGCGCTGTACTGCAGCGCGGAGACGTGGCCGATCACCTCGTCGCCCATGGAAGGCAGCACGAATTCGTCGTAGCTCGTGCCGCCGCCGATCACGGGCTTCTTGATGCCCGCTGCGGCAAGCTGTTTCGGGAACTGCAGCGCCATCGGGCCGACCATCACCGTGAAAATGGCATCGGCGTCTTTCTTCAGGGTCGGGATGTACGGCCCGAAATCGTTCGTCCCGAGTGGCGGCCAGATCTTCTGGATGATGCGCCCGCCGCAGTCCTCGAACGCTTTCTGGAAGCCGCCGGCGACTTCGTATCCGAACGCATAGTCCGCGGCCACGATGGCGATACGCTTGTAGCCCTGTTCGCACGCCCATTCGCCGAAGGGATGGCTCGGCTGCGAACTCGTCCAGCCGGTCCGCATGACGTACGGGTACTTGGCACTGTCGCGTTGCGTGAGATCGTCAGCCGCTGCGACGGACGGGATGTAGGTCACCTTGAGCCGCGAGCTGATCGGCGCGAGCGCGTAACCCGTCGAAGCGAGCAGTCCGCCGACGAAGACATGCACCTTGTCCTGGCGGATCAGCTTTTCGGCCTTGCGCACCCCGACCGGCGGCTTGCCTTCGTCATCTTCGAGGATGACCGTGACTTTCGCGCCCGCAAAATTGCCGCCGACCTCGTCCACGTACATCTGAAAGCCGTTCGCCATGTCGCGGCCGATCTGCGCGAATGCGCCGGTCATCGGCGCGAGAAAGCCGATCCGCAATTCTTCCGCGGCATTTGCGGTGCTCGTGCTGACGCCCAATCCCGCCGCAACGCTTACGATCGGCAACACGGATCTCAACCACCGAAAGCTTGTCTTCATGGTTCCTCCTTTAGTGAGACACGGACTGCAATTCCTTGGCGTCGGCTGTCGTCCCGGACCCGGTGCGCTGGCGGCGCACACGCTCCGCCAACCCCATCAATCCGTCAGGCAGATACAGGATCGTCAGCACATAAACGGCGCCGAGCACGTACTGCCACCACGGCACGAGCGTGCTCAGGTATTCGCGCAGGAAAACGACGACCGAAGCGCCGATCGCACCGCCGACGAGCGTACCGGGGCCGCCGAGCACCACCATGAGCAGCGCATCGACCGAAGTGGCGAGTATCACGTCCTCAGGGCTCACAAGACCGTTGGTATGCGCCCACAGCACGCCCGCGATGCCGCCAAAGGCGCCCGCAATCACGAACGCGATGTATTTATGCAGCCAGGTGTTGTAGCCGAGGATGCGCATGCGCAGCTCGTTCTCGCGGATGCCGACCAGGCTGCGCCCGAACGGCGAGCGCACCAGCACATAGAGCGCTGCAAGCGCCGTGACGAAGAAAGCGAAGACCAGATAGAAATAGGTGAGATCGTCGGACAAATCGATGCCGAATTTCGGGCGCGGCGGCAGCACGATGCCGTTGTCGCCGCCGGTGACCGAGTTCCACCGGTACGCGAGACCCCACACGCACATCCCGAGCGCCAGCGTGATCATCAGGAAGTACACGCCGGTCGCGCGTATGGCGAAGAGTCCGAAAAAAGCCGCGGTCGCCGCGCCCATCAGCATTCCCAGCACGACGACGACCCAGAAGGTCCAGTCGAGGCCGAACTGAAACTGCGTTGCCAGTATCGCGGTGAGGTATGCGCCGACGCCGAGATAAGCCGCCTGGCCGAGAGAGGGCAGTCCGGTGTATCCGAGAAGCAGATCGACGCTCATTGCGAGTATCGCAAAGATGAGCGCATGCGTGATGAGAATGATGACGTAGGAACTCGCGAATGGCGCGACCAGCGCGAGAAGCACCAGCGCTGCGACAACGATCAGTAGCGTGCGCCGATCCTTCATTTGGCGTGCCTCATTCCCTTCCAAAGAGTCCGGTCGGTTTCAGCGCAAGGATCAGCACCATGGGCGCATACAGCGTGAAGTATGACACTTCCGGAAAGAGCGCCTTGCCGAAATTGTCGGCGAGCCCCACGATGAGGCTTCCGATCGCCGCGCCGCCCAGGCTGCCCATGCCGCCAATGATGACGACGGCAAACGCAATCGGCAATATCACGAAATCGAGCCCCGGATAGACGCCGAGAAACGCGCCGCCGATGACCCCGCCCAACGCCGCGAGGAACGCGCCGAGCGCGAAGATGAACATCGAGACGCGAGACGTGTCGATGCCCACGCCGCGCGCCATTTCGCCATCGTCCACCGCCGCGCGCACGATGGCGCCCATACGCGTCCGGTCGAGTGCGAGCCACAGCAGGAGACCGATCGCAAGCGCCATGCCGATCATGAAGATGCGGTACACGGGGAAATAGAGCCCGCCGACCACCACGCTTTCCTTCAGCACATCGGGCGGCGTGATGTCCAGATGATCGCCGCCCCAGATATCGAGCGCCGCCTGTTGAAAGAGAAAAGCGAAGCCGATCGTGAGCAGCACCTGCCGCAGCGGATCGAATCCGAGCGGGCGCAGGAAGACGCGCTCCATCGCCAGGCCCACCGCTGCAATAGCGAGTGCGGCGACGGGGAGGGCGAGCAGCCATGAACCGGTGGTCCAGATCACGGAGAGGGCGACATAGCCGCCCAGGAGAAAGTAGGAGCCGTGCGCGAGGTTGACGATGCGCATGACGCCGAAGATCAGCGTGAGCCCGCTCGCAAGCAGAAAAAGCAGCGCGCCATACGAAATCCCGTTGAAGGCCTGTATCACCCAGAACTGCATGTCCACTGCAACAGTTCTCCTTCCTCCGCGGGCCGTTATTGCAGACTGCCGTCGGCCGTCAGCCTGCTCGATATGACGCGAGGCCTATATTAACCGCCTCCGCTTTGCAGCGCACGCCGGCTCGTTCACGATCTGGACGCTGTGCGCGGTTCGGTCCGCTGCGGTATTCTCTTTCCGTCGTCTTCCCGGCGCACGCCGGGACCAGAAAACAAGGAGTCCCGCATGGCGAGCAACACCAACGATGGATCCTACGAGGTGCTGTGGCCGCGCACGCCGCGACAGGCCAAACGAAAAACGCTCGCGCCGCGCCTTACGACGCTCGAAGGCAAAACGATCGCCCAGCTTTGGGACTATGTGTTCCGCGGCGACGAGGTGTTCGAGTTCCTCGAGCAGGGGCTCACAGCGCGCTTCCCGGGTGTGCGCTTTGTAAGCTGGCGCGATTTCGGCAGCACGCACGGCAGCGATGAGCGCGAAGTCCTGGCGAAGCTCCCTCAACGTCTGCACGAAATGGGGGTGGACGCGGTGATCTCTGGAATGGGTTGTTGAGGAAGCTGCACGCCCGCCGTGTTGCGGGCGAGTGCAGCGGGCGAGAGCGCGGGTGTGCCGTCATCGACGCTAGTCTGCGAGGGGTTTCTCGGTCTCGCTGGCGCAGCGTCCATTGGATTGGGTTTCCCGAACCTGCCCGTGGCGCGTGTCGTCGGACACCCGGGCGTGCAAAGCCGCGAGGCGCTGCAAAAGAACACCCTCGAGGTCACACTCGATCACGTGATCGATAACCTCTTGAAGGCGCCCGCCGCCGCGAAGTCCGGCGCTGAACCCGCGCCCCGCGAGGTGATCGCCAGCGGCAGCTTTGGCGAGGTGAACGAGTACTTCTATGCCAACGGACTTTCGGACGGCCTGCCGATCGTTCCGCCCACCGTGGCGCGCGTTGAGCAGTTCCTGCGCTGCACGGACCGCGATCCGGACGAATCGCTCGGGACGCTGCTGCCCGACAGCCGCGCCGCGACGGTATGGAGCATCGCGGTGAACGGGGTCATGGCGGGTTGCCGGCCCGAATACATGCCGGTGCTCGTTGCGCTGGTCGAAGCCATGGCGGATCCCGCGTACGGCGTCGAGCACAGCGGCAATACGCCGGGCGGCGAGACCCTCATCATCCTCAACGGACCGATCATCCAGCAGTTGCAGTTCAACTACACGCAGGGCGTCATGCGGGACGGCTTTCGCGCGAATACGTC
>DATFGD010000621.1:0-2637 GCA_035249725.1 Burkholderiales bacterium | reverse complement strand
ATGCGCGGCTTTTTTTTGCCGGGCGGCGCGTTTGAACATAATGGCGCTGCCCCGGTCACATCGATGTGCAGATGTCGTTCACATCGAGCATTTTCCAGCCCGGCCGCAACTGCGGCTACGTCGCTCATGCCAACCGCGTGGCGCTGCTGGTTGACGCCGAGCAATACTTTCGGGCGTTTGCCGACGCTGCTGAAAGGGCGCGCCATTCGATTGTCATTCTCGCCTGGGATTTCGACAGTCGCATCCGGCTGCACTGGGATCCGGGCGGGCCGCCGTCGGAACTGGGACGGTTCCTGAACTGGCTGGTGCGCCGCCGGCGCAGCCTGCACGTGCGTGTGCTGGACTGGGATTACCCGATGGTGTTCGGTGTGGACCGCGAAATCCCGCCGATCTATGGCTTTGGTTGGAAGCCGCGCCGGCGTGTCCATCTGCGGTACGACAACACGCATCCGGTGGGTGGCTCGCAGCACCAGAAGATCGTCGTGATCGACGATGCCCTCGCGTTTTGCGGCGGACTCGACCTTGCCGACCGCCACTGGGATACCTGTGAGCATCGCGCGGACGATCCGCGCCGCACATCGCGCACGGTGCCGTACCCGCCCTTTCACGACGTGATGTGCGCCGTGGATGGAGAAGCCGCGCAGCGACTGGGCGAGATCGCGCGCGAAAGGTGGCGGGGCGCGACCGGCGAGACCATTCCGCCTGCACCAGCCGGGTGCGATCCGTGGCCGCGAGACATGCGACCACAGGTGACGGACGTGCACGTGGGTATCTCGCGTACCGCGCCTAAGCTGCAGGATCGCCCCGAAGTGCGCGAAGTCGAGGCGTTGTATCTCGACATGATCGCCCGTGCACGGCAGAGAATCTATATCGAAAATCAGTACTTCACGGCGAAGACCGTCGGCGAAGCGCTCAAGGCCCGTCTCGCTGAAAAAAACGGGCCGGAGATCGTGCTGGTGCTGCGGCTGCTCAGCCACGGCTGGCTCGAGGAGCACACGATGCACATTCTGCGCACGCGGCTCATCCAGCAATTGCGTGCTGCCGACCATGAGAACCGCTTTCACGTCTACTACCCGGACATCCGCGGGCTGCAGGACGGCACGTGCATCGACGTGCATTCGAAAGTCATGACCGTGGACGATGAGTGGTTACGCGTCGGATCGGCCAACCTCTCCAATCGCTCGATGGGCCTCGACGTCGAATGCGATGTCACCATCGAGGCGCGGGGAGAAGCGCGGGCCGGCGCGATAGCCGATTTTCGTCACCGGTTGCTGGGCGAGCACCTGGGCGTCGCGCCGCGCAAGGTTGCAGACGAAGTGGAGCGTGCAGGCTCGATGCATGGCGCGATTGCCGCACTGCATAACGAGCAGAGAACGCTGCGGCCGCTGGAAGACGTTCCTGAATGGCCGGAAGCCCTGGTCGATGCGGTTTCCGTGGCTGACCCCGAGCGGCCGGTTTCGCTCGACCGCCTGATCGACGAGTTCACGCCGGACCTCGGCGTGCCGAGCGAAGCCGGCATCCCTTGGGGAAAAATCGCGCTCCTGACGATCGTGATTGCGGGTCTCACGGCGATCTGGCAATTCACACCGGTCAACCAATATCTGACGGCCGAGCGCGTCAGCCGGCTCGCAGAGGATTTTTCCGGCAAGTGGTGGGCGCCGATAGCGGTCTTGCTCGCGTATACGCCGGCGTCCATCGTGATGTTTCCGCGACCGATCATCACGCTCTTCGCCGTCGTCGCCTTCGGCGCCTGGCTGGGATTCGCCTACGCGATGTCGGGAATACTGCTCGCTGCAATGGCGGCATACTACGCGGGGCGCTATTTCGACCGCGATACGGTGCGCAGGATCGCGGGCGACAAGTTGAACCGGGTGAGCGAAGTGCTGCGCCAGCGCGGGCTCCTCGCCGTGACCGCCGTGCGCTTCGTGCCGCTGGCGCCGTTCGCGGTGGAAAGTCTGGTGGCGGGCGCAATACGCATCAAACCCTGGCACCTGTTGCTCGGCACTTTTTTTGGCATGCTGCCCGGCACGCTCACCGCAACGGTATTCGGTGATCAGATTCAGACCGCGCTCAAGGATCCCGAACGCATCAACTACTGGGTCGTCGGCGCGGTTCTGGTATTCATGATCGGCGCGACGCTCGCGGTGCGCCGATGGCTGTACCGCACGCAGTTGCGCGAGCGCCAGCCTGCGCGGGGCCACACCCCGGTGCAGCACGCGAGCCGCTGAAGCGCTCGCTATAATAAGCCGCTACACAGGGAGACGCCCAATGTCCAGTATCCTGATCAGTGCTGTCTGCGCGCTGCTGTCGCTCGCGCTCGCTCTACCGGCTGCGGCGCAGGGTTTCCCCAGCCGCCCGTTTCGTCTGATGGTGCCATTCGCGCCCGGCGGACCGAACGACATCCTCGGGCGCCTCGTCGCGCAGAAGCTGCACGAGCGCTGGGGACAGCCGGTGGTGGTGGAGAACCGCGGCGGAGCAGGCGGCACGGTGGGCCTTGCGGCGGCGGCCAAGCTGCCGAGTGACGGCTATCATCTCGCGATCGCCGGATCGAGCAATATGGCGGTCGCGCCGAGCACCTACAAGAAGCTTCCGTACGATCCGGTCAGGGACTTCACTGCTGTTGCAATGCTGGCGCAC
>DATFGD010000620.1:0-6357 GCA_035249725.1 Burkholderiales bacterium | reverse complement strand
GAAATAGCCGGCATCGTTCCCCGCGCATTCGGTCACGGCGCGCACGGTGCGGCCGGGCAGCTTCTGCAGGTCTTTGAGCGTGAGCTCGATCGGCCGCTCGACGTCGCCACCGATGGTCAGAATCCAGTCGTCGGGATGGATCGGTTCGGGCACCTCGAGCTGATTCACGACATAGTACGCGTCGGTCGGCGTGATGAGCCCCTCCAGCTCGGTGATCGGCGCGCGCCCGTTGATGACGCGGCCTTCTGAATCCTTGCCCGCGATCAACGTCGGACGCTTGCGGTCAGGCCAGCCCATCACCCAGTCGCCTTCGATCTCCCGCTTGGCCATCTCTCGGTCTCCTTTGTTCAGATGCTGAATGAGGTTGCTGCAGCGATCATGGCCGCACGCCGGTCTTGTACTTCGGGCCAAGCTGGGTCTTCAAACGCGGCTGCAGTGCGTCGATGAACTGGCATAGATAAGGCCGCGTTTCGCGCGGGTCGATGAGGTCTTCCACCGCGAACGCCTCCGCCGTGCGAAACGGCGAAGCGAGTTGCCGCAATTCCTCTTCGATTTCCTTTTCGCGCTGCGCGGGATCGGATGCGCGCTCGATCTCTTTGCGATAAGCGGCCTTCACGCCGCCTTCGACCGGCAGCGAGCCCCACTCGGCGGATGGCCACGCAATTTTGAAGTTGAGCCCGCGGCGATCGACGACACTGCCGCCCGCAACCCCATAACACTTGCGCACGATCACTGTGAAAACCGGCACGCTCACCTGCAGGCCGATGTAGCGTGCGCGCACACCTTCGCGCAGGATCGCGTTCGCTTCCGATTCAGCACCCACCATCAACCCCGGAACGTCCGCGAAGAAGACGAGCGGAATGTGGAACATGTCGCACAATTCCAAGAAGTGTCCCTGCTTGCGCGCGGCCTTGTGGTCCACGATGCCGCCGAACATCGGGTTATTCGCCACCACGCCGACCACTTTGCCATTCAAGCGCGCGAGCGCCGTGATGACGCCCCGGCCAAAGCTCGGCTGAATTTCGAACAGCGACTGCCGGTCGACGATCAGTTCGACCAGCTTCTTCATGTTATACGCCTGCCGTGTTGCGCGGGGAACGATGTCGCCGAGCGCATCCTCGCAGCGATCCACCGGATCGTCGCAGTTCAGGTGAGGCGACAACTCCCACACGTTGGTCGGCATGTACGAGAGAAAACGGCGGATCTGAAGAAAACAATCTCCCTCGTCGGCAGCGGTGTTATCGATCGTGCCCGCCGTATCGACCGCAACTTTGACTCCACCGAGATCTTCCTTGGTGAGCTTCTCGCCGAAAGCGCGCTCGACCACGGGCGGCCCTGCGGCGAAGATCTGCCCCGATCCCCGAACCATGATCGACCAGTGCGCGAGGATCGCGCGTGCGGACGGTCCACCCGCCGTCGTGCCCATTACTGCGCTGACAACCGGCACGATGCCCATGAGATCCACCGAGCGTTCGAATCCGTCCTGGCCGTAACCCGGCACCACCGTATAGCCCTTGCGTTTCGCGGTGTTGACCGTGCCGCCGGTACCGTCGATCAGGTTGATGAGCGGAATGCGGTACTCGTACGCGAGGTCCTCGATGAAGCCGCCTTGTCCGCCCTTGCGCCGGTCGGCTCCGAAACTCGTGCCGGCGCGGATCGTGTAATCTTCGCCGCCGATCGCCACCGGGCGCCCGTCGATGCGGCCGATTCCCATCACGTACGGCGCGGGCTCGAAGCCGATCAGATTACCCGCCTTGTCGTAACTCGCACGACCGGCGAGCTTGCCGACTTCGCGAAACGTTCCCGGATCGAGCACCCGCGCGATGCGCTCGCGTACGGTGAGCTTGCCCGCGGCGTGATGCTTCGCGACCGCGTCGGGTCCGCCGCACGCTTCCGCAAGCGTGCGCCGGTGATGAACTTCATCGATCTCGGCTCTCCAGCTCATGGCGACGACGCGTTCAGTCCTCGAGAACCGCGACCACCTGCCCCTCGGCTACCGGCTCCTTCTCCTTCACCAGAATTTCCTTGACGGTGCCGCCATCTTCGGTGATCACGGGAATTTCCATCTTCATGGACTCGATGACGATCAGGGTATCGCCGGATTCGACTTTATCGCCGGGCTTCGTTTTTACCTGCCACACGGTGCCAGTGATTTCGGACTTCACTTCGATGCGGGCCATTGTTGTTTACGCTCCTCGATATTGGGTCGGGCAACACCGGTCTTCGAACCGGCAGGTTCAAAACGGGACTGAACAGGCGGACACCCGCGCAGGGGTGCAATGGCATGCTAAGCATCCCGCATATTGTTGTCAAGACGATTGTTGACAATCTTACACAGCCCGGCTATCGTGACCGCATGACCGGTTTGCGTCACGGCTCGATTCCTGCACCCGGCGATGGCGTGCTGGCGCGCGCCGCCGCGCCGCTCACGCAGTCGTTGCCCGAACAGATCGCCGCCCGGCTTTCGGAACGCATCGTCAACGCGGTCTACGCGCCCGGACAACGTATCCTCGAGCAGGCGATCGCCGCGGAGTTTGGGGTGAGCCGAGGCCCGGTGCGCGAAGCGTTGCGCCTGCTGGAACGCGATGGGTTGGTCACGATATTACCCCGGCGCGGGGCGCAGATCACCAACTTGACCACCGCGGAAGTCAGGGAAATCTTCGACATCCGCGCCGTGCTCAACGGCTTGCGCGATCGCGAGCTGGCCGAGGACCCGGATCGCGTGCGGCTGCTGGCGGCGCTCGAACCGGAAGTGGCGAAGCTCGGGCGTTATGCGCGCCAGCCGGAGATGGGAGACGCGTATATCGAGACTGTGTTCGCGCTGAACCGCATGCTGACACACGCTTCGCGCAATGGCCGGTTACGCACGATCCTCGATTCACTGGCATTGCAGACGCTGCGCTATTCGCGGCTCGGGCTTTCCACGCCGCAGCGCCGCCGGCAGTCTGTCCAGCACTGGCAGAAGCTGGTAAAAGCGATCCGTGACGGCGACGGTGCGGCGGCGCAACGCGCGGCGCAGCAACGTGTGCTCGACTCCCGCGATGCCGCCATCCGCCAGTTGGAGGAACAACAGTCAGCGAGCCCGGGCGCGCACGCGAGCCGACCGCGGCGCGCCGCGTAATGAGCACCTATCGCAAAGGACGCATCGAATGACCCCGCCTCGATTGACCGACGCGGCGCTGACGGTCGAAAGCCGTGTGGCGCTCCTTACTTTCAAACGCGACGACGTGCGCAATGCGCTGACCAGCACCGCGCTCGTCGACGACATTCCGAATGCGATCGAGTGGGCGAATGCGAATCCAGAGGTTTCGGTGCTGGTCATGACCGGCGAGGGCAGCGCGTTCTCGGCCGGCGGCAACATCAAGACCATGGGCGAGCGAGCGAAGGCGCCGCCGCACGTGCTGCAGCAGAACTACCGGCACGGCATACAGCGCATTCCGCTCGCACTCGAGGCGGCCGAAATCCCGGTGATCGCCGCGGTGAACGGTCCGGCGATCGGCGCCGGATTCGACATGGCCAACATGTGCGACATCCGCATCGGTTCGACCAACGCACAGTTCGGCGAAACGTTCGTGAATCTGGGCATCATCCCGGGCGACGGCGGCGCGTGGTTTCTGCAGCAGTTGCTCGGCTATCAGCGCGCGGCGGATCTCGTCTTCACCGGACGCATCGTGAAAGCGGAAGAGGCGAAGCAGATCGGCATCCTGCTCGAAGTCACAAACCCGGAAGAGCTGATGCCGCGGACGCTCGAGATCGCGCGCAGGATCGCGGCGAAACCGCCGCTCTCGGTTCGCTACAACAAGAGGCTCATGAAACTCGCGCAGCGCCAGAAGCTCGAGGAGCATCTGGATGTTTGCGCAGCCTACCAGGCGATCTGCCACAAGACCGAGGATCACGCCGAGGCGCTCGCCGCGTTTTTCGAGAAACGCGCCGGTCGCTTCCAGGGCAAATGACGATGTCGCGCGCGGCGGCGACCATTTTGGCAGCGCTCAGCCTGGCGCTTGCCGTCGCGACCGCGAGCGCGCAAGAGTCCCAGACGGCGAAACTCATGCCGGTTGACGAAGCGGCCAAAGACGCGTCATGGGCCAGCTTCAGGCGCCAGTTGCTCAACGCACTCTCCAGGCACGACCGCCAGTTTCTGCTCTCGGTGCTCGACCGCAACATCCGCAACCCGCTGGATGCGCCGCGCGGTGTCGCCGCTTTTCGCAAACAGTGGGATCTGGAGGCCGATGACAGCCCGTTGTGGCGCGAACTGCCCGCGGCGCTTTTTCTCGGCAGTGCGTGGTTGAAGCCGGAGCAGGGGCCGCGCCAGCTCTGCGCGCCGTATGTGGCGGTGAAGTGGCCGGACGATATCGATCCGTTTGATTACGGCGCCATCACGGCGCGTGAAGCGCTGGTCAAGAGCGAGCCTTCATCGGATTCCGCAACGCTCGCGACATTGTCCTACGATATCGTGCGGGTGAGCGACTGGGAGATCGCCGACCGGGCGCCGGACGGAAAGCAGAAATGGGTGAAGATCCGCCTCAAGGAGAAGGAGGCGTACGTCCCGGAGGAGCAGGTGCGCAGCCCCGTCGAGCATCGCGCGTGCTTCGTCAAGACCGATAGCGGCTGGCGCATGGTTGCGTTCGTCGTCGGCATGGAGAAGTAATCGGCCGGTCGTCCGATGAAGCTGGGCGCATGCTTGGGCGCCTACCTATTGATGATCAGCTCCGCTCATAGCCTGGACCTGCAGGCCCACCGCGGCGGGCGCGGCGTGATGCCCGAAAACACGCTGCCGGCCTTTACCTATGCGCTGGGGGTCGGCATCACCACGCTCGAACTCGATTGCGCCATTACGCGCGACGGGGTCGTGGTGGTGAGTCACGACGCGGCCCTCAACCCCGACATCACGCGCAGCGCGGACGGCGCGTGGCTCGCTCAGCCCGGTCCGCCGATCTGGGACCTCGCTTACGATGCACTCCTGCGCTATGACGTCGGGCGCATCAAACCCGGTTCCGCGTATGCTTCCCGTTTTCCGGACCAGCGCGCCGTGGACGGGACGCGCGTGCCGCGGCTTTCCGACGTGTTCGATCTTGCGCGGCGTGCGGGAAACGATAACGTCCGATTCAATATCGAAACGAAAACTGCGCCGCATCATCCTGCGCGCACCGCCGAACCCGGGACGTTCGCACGCACGCTCATCGCACAGATACGGGCCGCGGGAATGGAGCAACGCGTCACGATCCAGTCCTTCGACTGGCGCACGCTGCGTGTGATCCAGCAGGAAGCGCCCGGGATTCCGACCGTCTATCTCACCGCGCAGCAGGATTTCATGGACAACATCCTCGCGCGGCACGCCGAATCGCCGTGGACTGCACCGCTACATGTCCGCGATTTTGCGGGCTCCATTCCGCGGATGGTGAAAGCGGCAGGCGGCGCGGTGTGGTCGCCTTATTACGCGGAAGTCACTCAGGAGAACGTGCAGGAAGCGCAACGGCTCGGCCTCAAGGTCGTCGTGTGGACGGTCAACGCCGCGGCGGACATGCGGCGCATGATACAGCTCGGGGTCGACGGGATAATCTCCGACTTTCCCGAGCGGCTGCGGGCGGTCGCGGCTGAAGCCGGCATCCCGCTGCCGGCCGCAACGCCGGTACGCTAACCGATGCGGCTTAAGCTATGCGTCCAGCTCCACGAGGCGCGCGTTTACCGAACCGTTCTCAATCTTCAATTCCGCTACGGCAATCGGCAGGCTGAACCGCCGCGGGCCGGCGCTGCCCGGATTGACGTAAAGCACGCCGTCGCGTTCTTTCACCAATGGCCGATGCGAGTGGCCTGAAACCACGACGCGAAAGCCCGCTGCGGCCGGATCGACGTCCAGCGCCGCAAGATCGTGCAGCACGTAAATCAGCACGTCACCGAATTCCACGACTTCGGTCTCTGACAATGCCGCGGCCCAGGGTCCTTTGTCGTTGTTCCCGCGTACCGCAGTCAGGGGCGCGATCGCCGCAAGCTCGTCCAGGATCGCGGCCCCGACGATATCGCCGGCATGGATGATGTGATCGCTTCCGTGCAGGAACGCCGCGGCTTCGGGTCGCAGCAGTCCGTGCGTATCGGAAATCAAACCTATTCGCTTCATGGATCGTGTTGCATTCGACTCGTCACGGTGTGAACGCGTTCTGAACTGTCGCTTTTCGGATACGGAATTTTTTACCGGACGCCTTCAAACATTTACCGGCATGAGGCGTGGTCACCATGATTTTCTCCGTGCCATCAATTTATTGAGTGTGCGGGAACAGATTGTGCATGGCATATTCCTTGTCATTATCCAGGTCATCAAAGGAGGCTACCATGTCAGAGCTTCGTTCAGTTCTCGCCGTC
>DATFGD010000619.1:0-2737 GCA_035249725.1 Burkholderiales bacterium | reverse complement strand
TACCGTCTGGCGGGCAGCATCGAAGAAATCCGGCGCGCGCGTGCACGCCGAACGCTGGAGCATGCCCGCGAGTGGGTCGGTCCCCTGAATCATGAACAGGAGAAGCGCATCGTCGCAATGTCGGATTCGCTGCCGTTGACGGAGAAATTGCGCTACGAGGACCGTCTTCGCCGCCAGCAGGAATTCCTGCAGCTGATGGCCCAACGCGGTGAAGACCGCAAAGCATTTGCAGACCGACTCCGCACCTGGCTGATCGGCTGGGATAAACGCCGCGCACCGGAATACGAGCGGCTCGCGCGCGAGTGGTTGTCACAACGCGTGCAGATGGTGATCGAAGTCGAACGCATGCTCACGCCCCATCAGCGCGCCATCGCGCTCGGCCGCCTTCAGGACTACATCGAGGATTTCACCCGGCTCGCGCAGCGGCCACATCCCCGGACCGCGGCGAACTGACGCTGCTACAATAGCCTCGCCCGAATTCGAGCGCACGTCCGACGCCGCACCGATGCCTGCCTACTCGCGTTCCGTCGTTTCCAAATTACCGCAGGTCGGCACGACGATCTTTACCGTCATGTCGCGGCTCGCCGCCGAGCACAACGCGATCAACCTGTCGCAGGGTTTTCCCGACTTCGATTGTGCACCCGCCCTGCGCGCGCTCATGGTCAAGTATCTCAACGCGGGGCTCAACCAGTATCCGCCGATGGCGGGGATTCCGGCATTGCGTGAGGCGGTCGCGGAAAAAGCGGAAGCGCTCTACGGAGTTCGCTACGACCCGGAGCACGAAGTGACGATCGTCCCGGGCGCAACGTACGGCATTTTTACCGCCATTGCGACGTGGATACACCCCGGCGACGAAGTCATCCTGTTCGAGCCGGCTTACGACAGCTACGCGCCTTCAGTGGAAGTCGCCGGCGGGCGGCCGGTTTACGTGCAACTGAAGTTCCCGGATTACAGCATCGACTGGGAGGAAGTCCAGCGCGCGATCACGCCCAGAACGCGCATGATCCTCATCAATACGCCGAACAATCCGACTGCGAGCGTGCTTTCCGCGGAAGACCTGCGCCTGCTCGAAGGCATGCTGCGGAACACGGACATCGTCGTGGTCAGTGATGAAGTCTACGAGCATATCGTATACGACGGCCATCAGCATCAGAGCGTCGCGCGTTTTCCCGGTCTCGCCGAACGCAGTTATGTGGTGTCCTCTTTCGGAAAGACGTATCACGTCACAGGCTGGAAGACGGGCTACGTGCTCGCGCCGCGCGAACTCATGAGCGAGTTTCGCAAGGTGCATCAGTTCAACGCCTTCGTCACCAACGGGCCGGTGCAGTACGCGCTTGCCGATTACATGAAGGACCGGGACGCTTACCTTGCACTCGCTGCGTTCTACCAGAAGAAGCGCGATTTTTTTCTCGAAGGCGTCAACGCCTCGCGTTTCGTTCCGCTGCCCTCGCGCGGCACCTTCTTTCAGAACCTGCGCTACGATGCAGTGAGCGACGAGAAAGACACGGATCTCGCCATCCGCCTGACGAAGGAATACGGCGTTGCATCCATTCCGGTTTCCGTGTTCTACCGCGAGCCGCCGCCGCACAAGGTGTTGCGCTTCTGTTTTGCGAAGTCGGAAGAGACGCTGGCCCGCGGCGCCGAAATCCTATGCCGCATCTGATCGAATCTTGCCAGTGAGCGTCCGCGCACCGCATGATGCACATTAACTGAGGAAGAATAGCGGGGGCTCGAATGGCAGATCTCGAAGTGGCTGTAGTCGTCGGTGCGGGCCCGGGCCTGGGCGCCGCGATCGCAAGGCGATTGGTAACGGTCGGCATGCGGGTCGCCGTGGCGAGACGCGACGCGGCTGCACTTACCGCGCTTCTGACGAGCCTCGGCGCAAACGCAAAAGGCTATGCCTGCGATGCGACCGACGAGCGCGCGGTAACCGATCTCTTCGTTTCGGTCGCGCGCGATCTTGGACCGCCGCGCCTCGTCGTGTTCAACGCCGGCGGGTTCGTTCGCAAAGGCATACTTGATACGACAGTCGATGATTTCGAGCGCTGTTGGCGGGTCGGTTGCCTTGGCGGCTTTCTCGTCGGGCGCGAAGCCATGCGCACGATGCTGGCCGCACCGGGCGACACCCGTCATCGCGGCACGTTGATTTTCACCGGGGCGACTGCGTCACTGCGGGGCGGCGCGCTCTTTCACAATCTCGCGGTTCCCAAGTTCGGTTTGCGCGCGCTCGCCCAGAGCATGGCGCGCGAATTTCAGCCGAAAGGCGTACACGTCGCGCACGTCATCATCGATGGCCAGATCGAAAGCGACCGCCCCGGCCGCAGCGTCGCAGAACGCGGTGCCGACGCGGTACTGAGTCCGGACGCCATTGCGGAAACGTACTACCAGTTGCATCTGCAGCCGCCGAGCGCGTGGACGCACGAGCTCGACCTGCGCCCCTACGTCGAGAAATTCTGAGCAAGCAGGCGGCGCTTACAACACCCCGGAAACGCCGCCGTCCACCTGGATGCAGCAGCCGGTTACATAGCTGGCCGCATCCGATGCGAGAAACGCGATCACGTTCGCGACTTCTTCCGCTTCACCCATGCGCCCGAGCGGGACGGTCTTGCCGGTTTTCTCGTAGTGCTCCTCGACGCTGATCTTGAGCCGCGCCGCGCGCCGCTCCTGCTGCTTCGACTTGATCTTCCCGACCGCGACCGCGTTCACCAGGATATTGTCCGCTGCATATTCCTTGGAC
>DATFGD010000618.1:0-5148 GCA_035249725.1 Burkholderiales bacterium | reverse complement strand
CCGTTCCGTTCCCGAAACCCGCGGAGCGCTACACCGCGATCCTCGGCGGTCACGCCGACATCCTCTACGAGCAGCTCGGCGACGTGCGCAGCTTTCTTGACGGGAAACAGATGCGGCCCATCGTGATCTTCGCCGATCAGCGCTTTCCCCCGTTCAAGGACGTGCCGGCCAGCAAGGAGCTGGGACACGACATCGCCATCAGCCAGTTCCGCGCGATCGTGATGAAGGCCGGCACTGATCAGCAGCGGGTGAACGCCGTTTCGGCCGCGCTCGCGAAGGCGGCCGGCACCGGCGACTACAAGGAATGGCTGGAGAAGCAGTACGCCGATGAAAACAGCTTCATTCCTGCAGCGAAGGCAGTCGCGTTCATGAAGCGCGAGCTGGAGACGATGCGCAAGTACGCCCCGAAGAAGTAACAACAGGTTTCCCCTCCTCCGATGAGGAGGGGTGGCTGCGAAGCAGACGGGGTGGCTCTCCCCTCCTCCGATGAGGAGAGGTGGCTGCGAAGCAGACGGGGTGGTCTAGAAAACACGCCGCCACACCACATCGGCAACACAGTTGACACCTCTCCTCATCGGAGGAGGGGAATGAATTTACCCGCCTACGCCAATGCAGAGCACCGCCCGCCTGACGCGCATCCTCCCCTACGCTCTCGTCGGTGCGGCGGCGGGTTACCTGTATTACGTCGCGGCCAACATTCAGTATCACGCGCGCGCGGGAACGCTCGGCCCCGACTTCTGGCCGAAAGCGATCCTGCTCTTGACGATCGCGATGTGCGTGTACGAAGTGGTCAAGCTGGCCCTCCTCGGAAGCCGTGCACGCGATGCCGGCGGCGTGCTGGAGGAGCTGGTCGAAGAAGGTCCCCAGCAGAGCCCTGAGACGGGCCCCGCCGGCACCGCAGAGAAGAACCATCCGTTTCTGCTCCTCGCGGGCATGGGCGCAACGCTCGCTTACGTCTGGGCGTCACAGCGGCTCGGCTTCTTTCTCGCCACCGTGGTTTATCTCATCGCGTTCATGGCGCTGGGCGGCTACCGGCGCTGGCGCGTCGTTGTGGCCGTAAGCGTCGTCGGGACCTTCGTGCTGCTCTTCATTTTCATGAAGCTCGTTTACGTTTCGCTGCCGATCGGTGTCGCCCCGTTCTCCGAAGTGACGCTCTTTCTCATGAAGCTGATGGCAATTCGCTGAGCGCGCGATGGACGGCATCCTCCACAACCTCGCGGTCGGCTTCGTTCACGTCTTCCAGCCGGTCAACTTTCTGGTGCTGGTGATCGGAATCGTGCTGGGATTGCTCGTCGCCGTGCTGCCGGGCTTGACCCTGGTGATGGGCGTCGTGCTCGCGCTTCCGTTCACCTACGGCATGGACGTGATTCCCGCGATCATCCTGCTCACCGCGATGTACATCTCAGGCACGTATGCCGGCGCGTGGACTTCGATCCTGTTTCGGGTGCCCGGCGAACCGATCGACGTGCCGCTCCTGTGGGACGGCTATACGATGGCGCGCAAGGGTGAAGCGGCTTACGCCCTGGGCTGGACGCTGCTCTCGGCGCTCACGGGCGGGCTCGTCGCCGCGACGGTGATGGTGCTGCTCGCGCAGCCCATTGCGAAGATCGCGCTTACGTTCTCCACGCCCGAATACTTTGCGATTCTCTTTTTCGGGCTCGCCAGCGTGGTTTCGCTCGGCGGCAGCTCGCTCACCAACGCGCTTGTGAGCCTGTTCGCGGGCCTCCTCATCGCGACTGTCGGCGTGGACGATACCTACGGCGCGCACCGCTTCACCTTCGGCGTGCCGATCCTCTCCGACGGCATCGATTACCTCGTGGTCATGGTCGGCGCGTACGGTCTGGGAGAGGTATTCCAGCGGCTGGAGAAGCAGTTTCAATCGCTGCCGCTCGAATCGGTGAGTGAAATCCGCACGCGGCTTCCAAGCTTGAGTGAAGTGCTCGCCCGCAAGGCGACCTTCGCGCGCGGCAGTGCGCTCGGCATCGTGGTCGGACTCGTTCCGGGCGCCGGCGCGACGGTCGCCTCGTTCCTTTCGTACGGGATCGAAAGTCAGTATGGACGTCGCGCGCGGCAGATGGGGAGCGGCATCCCGGAAGGCATCATCGCGCCGCAATCGGCGGCAACGGCATCGGTGGGCGGTGCGATCATTCCGCTCGTCACCATGGGCATTCCGGGGAGCGGTGCGACCGCGATCATCCTGGGCGCCTTCCTGCTTCACGGATTGCAGCCCGGGCCGCAGGTATTTCAGACTTCGAGCCACATCGTGTACTCGATGTTCGCCTCGGTGTTCGTCGGGATCGTCGTCATGTGTGTCATCGGTTATTTCGCGACCAAGTTCATGGTGAAAGTGCTTGCGCTGCCCGAGGTGATCGTCTCGGCCTACGTCGTCATGTGCTGCCTGCTCGGCGCGTTTGCCGCGCGCAACAACATCACCGATGTGTGGCTCATGGTGATATTCGGCATCGTGGGCTACCTCTTCGAGCGCTTCCGCTTCCCGATCACGCCGCTCGTGCTCGGCGTGATTCTGGGGCCGCTCGCCGAATCTTCTTTCATGACGACCATGATCAGCTACGCGAACGACTGGACGGTGTTCTTTACCCGGCCGATCAGTGGACCGATAATGCTGGTCGCGATGCTGACGCTGCTCTACCCCGTTTTCCGGCGCATGCGCGCCGAGGCAAAGGTGCGCCGCGGCAGTGGCCCACAACGTTAACTTCAGTTAAGTTCAAACCGGAACCACCCATGCCATCCTCCACAACGACGCTCGCATCCGCGAGCACCGCCCGCGATAAAGTCGCGGAACTCATCCAGCGTGCGCGCGCCGCTCAGCGCGTATTCGAACGCTCCACGCAGCAGCAGCTCGACGAGGCCGTCGCCGCCGTCGGCTGGGCCATCATGAAACCCGAACGCAACCGCGAGCTTGCGGAAATCGCGGTGCGCGACACGGGCCTCGGCAACGTCGAAGACAAGGTGATCAAGAATCACCGCAAGACGCTCGGGCTGCTGCGCGATCTTCAGGGCGCCATCTCGACCGGCGTGCTCGCCGAATATCCGGAGAAAGGCATCACCGAGTTCGCACGCCCGGTCGGCGTGGTCGCCGCGATGGTGCCGTCCACGAATCCCGGCGCGACTCCGGCCAACAATATCATCAACGCGCTCAAATGCGGCAACGCCATCATCCTGTCGCCCTCGCCCAAAGGGCATTCGACGTGCGCGCGGCTGCTCGATTTCGTGCACGCGGAATTGCAGCGCATCGGTGCGCCGCTCGACATCGTGCAGATGCTGCCCGAGCCGATCACGCGCGAAATGTCGACCGAGCTCATGAAGCAGGCCGATCTCGTGGTCGTGACCGGCTCGCAGAACAACGTGCGTGCGGGCTATTCCAGCGGCACGCCGGCGCTGGGTGTGGGCACCGGTAACGTGGCCGTCATCGTGGACGACACCGCCGACTGTGCGGATGCGGCGGCCAAGATCATGCGCTCGAAGGTCTTCGACAACGCGACGAGCTGCTCTTCCGAAAACAGCGTGATCATCCACGACAAGGTATACGACCGCATGCTGGCCGCATTGGCGCGCGAAGGCGGCGCGCTTCTCACCGCCTCCGAAAAGGAAACCCTGCAGAAAGGGCTCTTCCCGGGGGGCAAGCTTTCGCCCGCGTGCACCGCGCAGTCGGTGTCGAAGATCTGCGCGATCACCGGACTCACGCGCGCCGAACTGGAAAAGTCGCGCTGCCTCATGGTCGAGGAAAGCGGCACCGGCAGAAGTTATCCGTTTTCGGGCGAGAAGCTTTCTCCGGTGCTGACGATCTACCGCGCCCGAGATTTCGAGCACGCGTTCAGCATCATGCGCGGCATTTACGATCATCTCGGCGACGGTCACTCGTGCGGCATCTACACCGAGAATGAAGCGCACATTCAGCGGCTCGCAAGAGAGATGACGGTATGCCGGGTCATCGTGAAACAGGCGCACACCTTCGCCAATGGCGGCAGCTTTGACAACGGGCTGCCGTTCTCGCTCTCGATGGGCTGCGGCACGTGGGGCGGGAACAGCTTCTCTGAAAATCTGAATTACACGCACTTCATGAATGTGACCCGCATCGTGCGGGCGATTCCTGAAAAAGTGCCCTCGCAAGAGGACATCTTCGGCCCGTACTGGAACAAATACGGAAAGTAGGCGGGCGCGATGAACTTCGAAGAACACGCGGCCAAGCCGCTGCTCGCCCGTCACGGCGTCACCGTCCCCGCAGGCGAGCTCGCCCGGACGCCCGATGAAGCCGCGGCAATCGCCGCCCGCATCGGCGCGGTCGTCGTCAAGGCGCAGGTTCCGACCGGCAAGCGCGGCAAGGCGGGCGGCATCAAACTCGCCGCGACGCCGGACGAAGCGCGCGCCCATGCCCGCGCCATCATCGGCATGACGATCGCCGGCCACACGGTCGGGAAGGTCCTGGTCGAAGAGCAGATGCCGATCGCACGCGAACTTTATGCCGCAGTGCTCAACGATCCCGAAAGCAAGGGGCCACTCGTCATGTTTTCGACTGAGGGCGGCATGGACATCGAAGAAGTGGTCGCGACGGCGCCAGACAGGCTTCGCCGCCAGCCGGTCGATATCCGGCGCGGCTTTTCCGCTGCGAACGCGCGGAAGCTGGTGCAGGGTCTGGGACTCGACGCGGCCGAAAACAAAGTCGCTGACACCGTCGCACGGCTCTACGCCGCCTATGCCGCCTGCGACGCCGAACTGCTGGAAATCAATCCGCTGATCGTCACCCGGGACGGCCGCGTGGTCGCACTCGATTGCAAGTTCGTGATGGACGATTGCGCCGTCGTCCGCCACGCCGATCTCGCGAGCGCGGGCACGCCGGAACAGCTGACGGATCGCGAGCGCAGGGCCAAGGCCGCCCGGCTCAAGTACATCGAGCTCGAGGGCAACGTCGGCGTTCTCGCCAACGGTGCCGGGCTCACCATGACGACCATGGACGTCGTACGCCATCACGGCGGCCGCCCCGCGAACTTCCTGGAAATCGGCGGCGAATCCTACACCCAGGCCAAGCCCGCGCTGGAACTGCTGCTGTCCGATCCGAATATCAACAGTCTGGTCGTGAACTTCTGCGGCGCCTTCGCGCGCACCGACGTGATGACGCAGGGTGTGATC
>DATFGD010000617.1:0-3179 GCA_035249725.1 Burkholderiales bacterium | reverse complement strand
ATGCGGTACCCGCCGGATACCTTGACCCACAGCCGCCCTTCTCCCAGCAATCGGCACATGTGCTGAAACCCCGGCTGATTGACACCGAGCGCTGCGTCGATGTTTCCCATGTGGTCGATGACGACGGGGAGGGTCCAGCTCTCAAGGTACGGCAGCGCTTCGTCGAGAAAATTGGCGTCCATCATGAACTGGACATGCAATCCGAGGGCGGCCATGCGCGGCGCCAGCGCGGCAAAACTCTTGAGACCGAGCGCGCTGTAGCCGCGGCCTTTTGGCATGTGATGAAAGCGCACTCCGCGCACGCCCGCATCCGCCATGCGCTTCAGTTCAGAATCGCTCACCGAGTCCTTGACGATCGCGACGGCGCGCAGCCGTCCCGGCTCCCGGGCGAGCGCGTCCAGCAATGCGGAGTTGTCGGTGCCGTGCGGGTTGCCCTGCACGATCACGCCGCGCTCGACGCCGAGCCGTGCGTGCATGGCGAGCAGCGCTTCGAGCGGCGCATCCTGGGGCGTATAGGCGCGCTCGGGGGAAAATGGAAACTTCGCCGCGGGGCCGAAGAGGTGAAAATGCGTGTCGCATGCCCTGGGCGGCGTCGGGATATTGGGCTGCTTGATGTGTTCGCGGGGTGGCGCGCACGGCAGTTCCATTGCTTATCTCCAGTCGCGGTAAAGAGTCGATCACAATAAGACACGCAAGTCGCTATGATACGTTCTTCGTGTCGAGGACAAGGGATCATGACCTACGAGCATATCCTGGTCGATGTGGAAGAGGGTGTCGGGATCCTTACCCTCAATCGGCCCGAGAAGCTGAACGCGATGAACCGCAAGCTGCAGCAGGAATTGCATCATGCGGTAAAGGCGATGGAAGCCGACGATGCGATCGGCTGCATCGTGATCACCGGTGCCGGCGAGCGCGCCTTCTCGGCGGGCGGCGACATTCACGAGCAACTCTCGAACGATGCGCGATATACGGACGAACAACAGGATGCAATGCGCAATAACAGGCGGGGGAGCTACGAGATCAGCGCGTGCACAAAGCCCACCATCGGCATGATGAATGGGCTCGCCTATGGCGGGGCGGCCGTGCTCGCCTCGTCGCTCGACATGCGGGTGGGCTGCGAAGCCACGAAGTTTCGTTTCCTGGCCGCAGCCTATGGCCGCATCAACAGCACCTGGACCCTGCCCAATCAGGTCGGTTGGCCGATCGCAAAGGAATTGCTGTTCACCGCCCGCATGGTCGAGGCGGAAGAAGCTTACCGGATCGGGCTGCTGAACCATCTCGTTCCCCGCGCACAACTACGGGCGAAGACGATGGAACTCGCCCGCATGATCGCCGCCAACCACCGCGGGGCGGTCATGGGCATCAAGACCCTCATGTTGAAACAGATGGCGCAGGGACTGGAACAGCAGTTCGACGTAGAGCAGGACTACACCCGGAACGTCCTGCGCGGGGCGAAGGCGAAGGACGCTTTTCCCGACTTCATCGCGCGCAAAGGCCTCACCGCCAGCTAAAGCAAGCCGAACAAGTATTACGGCAGGATGAATGCAGGGCGCTGCGCCGCAGCGCCGGTCGTCCGCTAAGCGGCCTGCAGCAGGTCAGCGGTTGGCGATTCCGCATGTGCGCCTTCGAGGGTGAGCAGCGCGCGCTTTTTTTCCAGACCGCCGGCATATCCCGTCAGCCTCCCGTTCGAGCCCACGATGCGGTGGCAGGGAACGATGATCGTGATCGGATTGCGGCCCGTTGCCGCGCCCGCAGCGCGTGTGCTGCCCGGGCATCCCGCGCGGCGGGCAAGTTCGCCGTAGGTAATGGTGGTGCCGAAATCGACGGTCGAGATGGCCTTCCATACCGCGCGCTGAAAAGGCGTGCCTTGGGGCGCGAGCGCGGTCTCGAAACGCTTGCGCTCTCCGCCAAAATACTCGGCGAGCTCGCGTTTCGCCTGACGCAAGAGCGCGTTTCCCGTATCGTGCCGCCACGCGGCTTCGAGCCGCGGATGATATTTCTGGCCGTCGAAATAGACGCCGGTGAGCCCCTCGTCGCTGGCCACCAGCAGCATGCAGCCGTGGGGGCTGTCATAGAAATCGTAATAGCGCATGGTCCTTCCTTTCGTGAAGAGATTGCCAGAGATGCATCACGGCGTAGGCGCGCCAGGGGCGCCACGCCTCGCCGGCTACGAGCACGCGGCGCGGGCTGGTTTCGCCGAGCGCTTTCATCACGCCGAAATCGGTGTGCGGGAAAGCGTCGGGCCAGGCGAGCGCCCGCATCGCGATGTACTGCGCGGTCCACTCGCCCACGCCCGGCAGCGCCCGCAGCCGCTCGAGCGCCGTCTCGATATCCGCGTTCGGCGTGAGAACGAGTTTGCCGTCTGCCACTGCACGCGCCAGCGCCAGCACGGTGCGGGCGCGCGCACCGGGCATGCCGATGCGCGCAATGCGGCCGTAGGGGAGCGCCGCGATGCGTTCGGCGCCTGGAAACACCGTTGTCAGCGCCGCGAACGGGGTTTCGATCGGTTCGCCGAATGTCGCGGCAAAGCGGCCGGCGATGGTACGCGCCGCGGCGACCGTGACCTGCTGGCCGAGGATGGCACGCACCGCGACTTCGAAGCCATCGAATGCGCCGGGCACGCGCAATCCGGGATGGCGCTTTCCCAGCGCGCCGAGCGCCTGCGCCACTTCGGCCGGGTGGCAGGCGAGGTCCATCAACGATTTCACGCGCGAGAGCACCGGGGGCAGTGCCTTGGCGAGCGACGCCGAGACCGTGACCTGCAGCGCCGGCTTTTTCGACGACATCGCGACTTCGATCCAGCCGCGGTGCGCCTTTCCGCCGACCGGGATACAGACCGTGCGGCGGTAGCAGGCGCTCTCCACCGCTTCGACGCCCGCGATCGCGCGCGCGCCGAGGAACGCGCTCAAGGCGGGCCAGTCGTAGGGCGGCCGAAAACTCAATTCGAATTTCAGGACGTCGACTGCCGCTGAAGCCGCACCATTCATATGACGGCGCAATTGCCTGGGCTGGAGACGATAGCGCTGCTTGAACAGCGCGTTGAAACGCCGCAGGCTGCCAAAGCCGCTCGCGAATGCCACCTCGGTGACCGGCAGCGCCGTATCCGTCAGCAGACGTTTTGCAAGCAACAGTCGCTGCGTCTGCGCGAACTCCACGGGCGACACGCCGAACTCGGCGCC
>DATFGD010000616.1:0-4539 GCA_035249725.1 Burkholderiales bacterium | reverse complement strand
TTGGCGTGCCCTCGAGGACATAGATCAGTTCGTCCTGCTTAGCGTGCGCATGCCTGAGCGAGGAGATCGCGCCAGGAGCAAGCCGTGTCAAGTTGACACCGAAGTTCTTGAGGCCGAACACGTCACCCAAGCGGCGCTTGAGCCGTCCGGCAACCATCGTTGCATAAGGCTCAGGGTAGCTCGTTTGTTTGGCGTAAGGCTCGACATCGAGGGCGCGGACTGCAATCGGATCGGGAGGTGGGTTCATTTTGCAGTAGAGCGGCGGATGTTTGTGATGCATTGATGGAGCGGTGTCACTTAAGCCTCCACGGGGGGCTCCTTCGATTACTGCCTGCGTGGTAGAGGCACAGCATGTTGCCGGATGGATCTCTCAAGTACGACTCGCGCCAAAGCCAGCTTTGATCTTTCGGCATAGCCTCAAAGATTATTCCCGAAGCCTGGAGCTGTGCAACGGTGGAATCCAGGTTCTGGACCTCGAAGTAAACCACCACCCCTGGCTCCGCGACGCGATCATGCCGGTCGTGAAGCGAGAACGTAGTTCCGGATGCGCACTCAAAACGGGCATATCGAGTCGGGCTTGAAACGATCTGCTTGAAACCAAGGTGCGTATAAAAGCGAACAGATGCCTCCCAGTCTGTGCAGGGCAAGGTGACCTGATTGAGATCCATGTGGTGCAAGACCACGCTACCAGTGCAGCAAACGCGGCCCGAGCGCCATGCCGACCGCGGTAGGAATCAGCATGCCGAGCAAATACCAGAATCCGAGGAACGGCGCTGCCAGCTCCGGGCAGTGCAGGCTGTACACCAGCGCGCCCATTGCGCCGGCAGCGAATCCCATCGCTGCGGCGGCAAGCCGCAGGCGCGTCGGCGCGAGCCCTTTCATCGCCCAGAGAACGGCGATGAACATCGGCATGGACAGCATGGCGATCCAGAATGGACACGACTGCCACGTCGTGCCGAAGAACAGCTCCGGGCGCAGTGCAGGATCCGCATTGAAAAGTTGAAAAGCCGCGAGCGCCCACATTGCAACTACCGGTGAGATAAGCGCGCGCGGCACCCGGCCGAGCGCTACGCCGGGCCGCGAAAGGCGCATCGCGGCGACCAGCCCCGCTGCCCCCAAGCCCGCCACGAAGACAAGCTTCGTCCAGAACATCGGCAACATGGCGGCGTCCACAAGATCGGACCGCACGTCCAGCAGCACCACCATCAGTAACGTCGCACCAAATGCAGCAGAGCCTGTAGCCATGGCGTAGCGCCGTGCTGCAGCGTTCGGTTTCACGGGAGTGGCCGCTGTTGCGAGCGTCGCGATAAGGTCGTCTGTATTCATATGCCGCCCCTGATTTTTGCAGCAAGCGTCTTCAGGCCTCGATGAACGCCGATCTTGATGGCCGATTCCGACATGCCCGTGAGGCGCGCCGCCTCTGCGACCGAGAATCCCTCCAGCTTGACATGAACGATGGGTAGCCGCTGTCGATCGGGAAGCAGGTTCAGCAGCTTCGCTATATCGCGGCGCGCGTGGTCGGCTTCGCTACCCACGGGGGACAGGACATCGTCGCCGTCTTCCAGGCGGTCAGTCACCGCCTCCCGATGGCCGCGCCGGCGCAGCAGGTCCACAAGCTTGTACTTTGCGATGGCGTGCACCCACGCCGTTACGGGCTGATCGGCATCGTAGGTATGACGCTGGTTATGTATTGCGAGCAGTGACTCTTGCACCACGTCCTCGACCTCATGCGGCAGATTGGCGAGGCGTCTTCTCAGGAATGAGCGCAGCTGCACGCTCACTGCCTTCAGAAACTCATGGTAAGCGATGGCGTCACCGCTCAATCCGCGAATCATCAGATCCCGGAGCACGGCCTCATTCTCGATCAACATCTTCTCTCTTTTTTTCGTAATTCGGTTCGTCGCGGCGTTTGGTTACAACTTACAAAAAAACTTGCAAAGCCGGATCCTGTAACCGCCGCGGCACTTACTCCGAATTAGCTCTCGAACTTCTGAACATCGGTATTTAAGCACCCAGAGCTCGAAGGCAGCCGGGCGTCACTGGGAAGCCCCGAAAGGGGCGAGCGCTGCCATTCACTTCAATTTCGAAAAGGAGTATTACGTGAGCAAAGTTGCAGCAGTTCTCTTTTTTCTCGGCTTCCTGACTGTGGGAAACCACGTCCTGGCTCAAGACACCATGCAGAAAGACGGCATGACGAAAGAGACCACGACCACGGACTCAATGGGCCACGACGGAATGCGAAAGTAAACCAACCTTATTTAAAGGAGATTTGATCATGTTGAAACGTAGCATTGTCGTACTGACGCTTGCGGGCGGACTGCTCGGCGCCCAGGGTGCCCTGGCCTACGGGCATCAAGCCACCGGCAGCGAGGAGGGCGGATTCCGCAACTATCTCGACGGCCGGATCGTGAGCGAGATCAACGCCGCGCACCCGTATTCCGGCGAGTCTCGCGAGCGGGGAAGGTCCGATTCTTCCCCCTTTCCCTGGGACAACAGCAGGGACTGATAGTCCCGGATGCGTAACGACCGGCTCCGATTCGTTCGGAGCCGGTTTTTCATTCCGGGAGACCGTAGGGCAAGGCCAACAGGTTTGGAAAATTACGATGCAGAAAGTGGACAGGGATCTCGATGTCAGAGGCTATAACTGCCCCATACCGTTGCTGAGAGCAAAGAAGGCGCTTTCATCGATGTCTCCGGGGGAGATTCTTAAAGTCAGGACGACGGATCCTGGCGCAGAAATAGATTTCAAGGTGTTCGCTGAGGCGAGTGGAAATCAGATAATCGAGCTTGATGTTATCGACGACGTGATCATGATTATCATGGCGAAGAAATAGTCGTTACTTGATCTTACTTTTGTGTCTGCTATCCTGACTCCGGCACACAGGCATATCAGATGGAGACGATGACATGAATTTCGTACTCGCAGTGATGCTCCGTATCAAGCCCGAGAACGTGGAGCGCTTCATGGCGGAGGTACTCGCCAACGGGCGCGAGGCGCGCAAGGAGCCCGGCTGCCGGCAGTTCGAGGTGCTGGTGGATGCGGTGGACCGCACGAAAGTGGTGCTGTTCGAGGTTTACGACGACGAGAAGGCGTTCGAAGCCCACCAGCAGACTCCGCACTTCAAGAAGTACCTGGCCCAGGCGGTGCCGCTGCTCGCGTCGCGCGAGCGGCATGCACTGCAGCGCGCTCTTCCCTGATCCAGAGCACCTTCGGAGCAAGTCCATGAACCAAGCGCGCCATCCGAAACCACCCGATGTGGCCGGTCTTACGCTGGAACAAATCGCGGAGCGCTACGTTGCCCGATTCAAGGACAGACGACCGGACTGGAATGCGTTCGAGGACGCGAAACTGGAAGGCTACAAGCGCGCCCAACATCGATTCATCGGTGCAGGGGGCTCGGGCAAGCACTCCGACCAGCAGTCGATTCCGCCGCGCGGGTTCACGCTGAGCATCATGTATGTCGAACCCGGGCAGGGAAATGCCGCGCACACGCATGAAGTGGAAGAGGTATTTTTTGTGCTGCGGGGCTTTCTTGACGTGTTTCTCGAGGATGAATCCGGAAGGCACCTCGACATACGGCTCGGTCCGTGGGAGTGCATCTCATGCCCACCCGGTGTCATTCACGGCTACCATAATGGCAGTCTTGAACCGGTGTACTTCCAGGTGATGCTCGGAAAGTCGAAGCCGGAGACGATGGGCTATACGGATGACGCGCTCTATCAGCGCCGCGACGATCATCTCAAGGATGTGGGGTCTAGCTCATCGCTACCGTGACGACCTAGCGTTTCTTCGGCGACCGGCCCTCGATCACCGCGTGATTATCGAAGACCATGCTGATCGCCTTCAACAAGCCGTTCAACGTGCTCTGTCAGTTCACGGACGCCGCCGGCCGGCGCACGCTGGCCGACTTCGTCACGGTGAAGAATGTCTATCCGGCGGGCCGGCTCGACTACGATAGCGAGGGCCTGGTTCTCCTCACCGACGACGGCGCGCTCCAGAAGCGGATCGCCGATCCGCGCCACCGGACGCAGAAGTCCTATCTCGCCCAGGTCGAGCGCGTTCCGGACGAGGCGTCGCTCGCGCTTCTTGGCCGCGGCGTGAAACTGCGCGACGGCATGACTGAGCCGGCCGGTGCGCGGGTGGTGGAGGAACCCGACTGGCTGTGGCCGCGCGAGCCGCCCATCCGCTATCGGCGCAACATTCCCACGGCATGGCTGGAAATCACGCTCACCGAAGGCCGTAACCGGCAGGTCCGCCGCATGACGGCCGCCATCGGCCATCCGGCGCTGCGACTGGTGCGCGTCAGCATCGGCGCGTGGTCGCTCGATAGCCTGCGGCCCGGCGAATGGGAAGTTCGTCTTTAGCAGAATCGAGCTCGGCGCTTGAATCTCGTCGTATCGGGTGTCGCAAGCGACGAAGCTCGACGAGTCGCCGCATCATTACTTTATCCGCAGCAGTTTCGCTGCGGTTCCACCCAGCATCGCGATGCGCTCGTCGTCGTTCAGGCTCGGCGTGTTGAGGATGTGATCGACCGCCTT
>DATFGD010000615.1:0-11648 GCA_035249725.1 Burkholderiales bacterium | reverse complement strand
CGACCCGCACCCGAAATTCGCGCCGGCGACCAGAATCCCCGCCTTGCGATAAGCGGGCTGGTTGAGCACAAAGTCGGACCGCTCATGCCCTTCGCTGTCGTAGCGCAGGTCATAAAAGAGGTACGGGTCATACCCCGGCTCGCGTGGTTTCCGGAGGTAGCGCGCCGGGATGATCTTGTCGGTGTCGATGTTCGCCATGGCGAGCGGCGCAGCGACTGCGGTGAGCTTGGCAAACGGTTTCACAGCATCGTCCGAACATCGGTGATGCGGCCGGTGACCGCGGCGGCGGCGACCATGGCGGGACTCATCAGGTGCGTACGCGCGCCCTTGCCCTGCCGGCCTTCGAAATTGCGGTTCGACGTGGAGGCGCAGCGCATACCGGCCGGTACGCTGTCCCCGTTCATGGCCGCGCAACTCGAGCAGCCCGAGCCGCGCCATTCAACGCCGGCATCCCGAAAGATGCGGTCCAATCCCTCGGCTTCGGCTTGGCGCTTCACCGCCGTCGAGCCAGGCGACACCCAGGCCGGGATCACCGCCTTGCGGCCCTTCAAAACGCCGGCCGCTGCGCGCAGATCCTCGATCCGCCCGTTGGTGCAGGTCCCGATGAAGGCGCGATCGATGGCTGTTTCAGTCAGCGCCATACCGGGCTGCAGCCCCATGTAAGCAAGTGCTTGCACCGCGTGAGCGCGCTTGTTCAAGTCATTGATATAACGAGGGTCTGGCACGGACTCGGTCACCGCGGCCGCCTCCTCGGGACTGGTGCCCCAGGTCACCATCGGCGCAAGCCGGCTCGCCTCCAGCACGACTTCCCGATCGTATGTCGCGCCGGCATCGGTCGGGAGCGTTTTCCAGAACGCGAGCGCTTTGTCCCAGTCGGCGCCGTTCGGTGCGTACTCACGACCGGCGAGATACTGAAACGTCAGGTCGTCGGGCGCGATCATGCCGGCGCGCGCACCCGCCTCGATCGACATGTTGCACACGGTCAGCCGGCCTTCCATGGAGAGTGCGCGCATCGCGGCGCCGCTGTATTCGATGACATGACCGGTCGCGCCTGCGGTGCCGATTTTTGCGATGATCGCCAGGATCACATCTTTCGCGGTAATGCCCGGCGCGAGCCGGCCGTCGACCGCGACGCGCAGCGTGCGCGGCTTCTTCTGCCACAGGCACTGCGTGGCGAGGATCTGCTTGAGCTGGGACGCGCCGATGCCGAACGCGTAGGCGCCGAGGGCGCCGTGCGTTGACGTGTGCGAATCGCCGCAGGCCAGCGTGAAGCCGGGCTGCGTGAGCCCGAGTTCCGGACCGACCACGTGGACGATGCCTTGCCGCGGATCGTCGATCCCGAAGTGCGCGATCCCGTGAGTTGCCGCGTTCTTTTCGAGCAGTTCGATCATCACCCGGGCTTCGGGGTCGGTGACGGCGGCAAGCCCGCGTTCGCGGCCCACCGTCGGCACGTAATGATCGACGACCGCAAAGGTCTGCCCCGGCCTTCTGACGCGACGCCCTTCCTTTGCAAGCGCGCCGAAGGCATGAAACGACCCGTCGTGCACCAGGTTGCGGTCGATGTAGATCAGAGCCTCGCTGTCGCCGCGCGTTGCAATGACGTGCTGCGACCAGATCTTTTCGAACAGCGTGCGGGGTGCGTTCATGGATTCAATTTCCTTAATGGCCGGCGCGCTGATCGTCGGGCAGACCATAGCGTTCTTCGAGCTGCTGAATTTCGGGCAGGCCCGCGATATCGGTGAACTGTTTGAAGGTCGCGACCTTGTCCCGCAGATGCGCGATGCCGCCGGTACGCTTGAGTTCCCGCAACAAGCTCTGCATCGCCGGAATCGCCGCGAGGATCACCCAATTGGGATAGATCGCGAGCCGGAAGCCCAGCCGCCCAAGCTCGTCCGCCGGCAGGTCGGGCGTCTTCCCGCTCGCCGCCATGTTGTACAGCAGCGGCACACCCTTGAAGTGTTGCGCGACCCGTTCCACTTCCGGACGGCCGACCGGCGCCTCGATGAACAGCATGTCGGCCCCGGCCTCTCGATAACGTTCACCGCGCTCGAGCGCCGCGTCCAGTCCTTCCACTGCAATCGCGTCGGTGCGGCTGATGATGAGAAAGTCGGGATCGTGACGGGCATCGCACGCGGCCTGGATCTTGGCCACCATCTCGGCTGCCGGAATGACGCGTTTGCCTGAGAGATGTCCGCAACGCTTGGGCCATGCCTGGTCTTCGAGATGCACGCCGGCCACGCCCGCCTTCTCGTAATCGCGCAGGGTGCGCCGGACGTTGATGGGATTGCCGTATCCGGTGTCGGCATCCGCGATGAGCGGCAGCCCGGAGGCGTCCGCGATACGGCTTGCGTTGTCGACCATTTCGGTTGCCGTGAGCAGCCCCACGTCCGGCATGCCGAGGCGGGTCAGACTCGTGCCGAAGCCCGTCATGTAAATCGCCTCGAAGCCCTCGAGCGCAACGAGGCGCGCGGCGAGCGCATCGGCGACGCCCGGTGCGATGATGCAGCGCTCCTCGCGCAGCAACGCGCGCAGTCGGGCGGCGGTTTTCATGGACGATCCGTTCAGTTGAACTGCAGGTTGGCGGTCTTGGCGAGGTTACGCCACTTGCCCAGCTCCTCGCGTATCATCTTTGCGAACTGCTCGGGCGTGCTCGATCCGGGATCGGCGCCGAGACCGCGGAAGCGGTCCTGCACCGCGGGCGTATCCACGACCTTGCGCAGCGCCGCGTTGAGCTTGAAGACCACGTCGCGCGGCGTGCCGGCCGGGGCCAGTATGCCGAGATAGGTGCTCGCCTCGTAATTGGGCACGCCGGATTCGGCGAGGGTCGGCACATTGGGCAGCGCGCTCACCCGCTTCGCCGCCGTGACCGCGATCACCTTGAGTTTCCCGTCCTTGATGAAGCCCATGGACGAGGTGAGCTGGTCGATCATGGTATTGACCTGCCCGCCCAGCAGCTCGCCCAGCGCGGGACCGCTTCCCTTGTAGGGCACGTGCAGGAACTTGGCACCGGTCATGGAGCTGAAAAGCTCGATCGCAAAGTGGTTGGTCGTGCCGGATCCCGCCGATGCCATCGTGATCTTGCCGGGCTGGGCTTTGGCGCGGCCGATCAATTCCTTGATCGAGCCGATGCTGAACCGGGGACTCACAAGCACGACGAGCGGCACGATCTGCACCAGGCTGACCGGCGCGAAATCCTTCACGGAATCGTACGGGATGTCTTTGAACACGACGGGGTTCACCGACAGCGGCCCGCTCGAGCCGACGAGCAGCGTGTGGCCGTCGGGTGTCGCTTTGGCGACGAGTCCTGCGCCAACGTTGCCGCCGCCGCCCGGCCGGTTCTCGACGATCACGGTCTGCTTCAGCAGTTCGCTGAATCCCGGACCCACGATGCGCGCCGAAATATCGACGTTGCCGCCGGGTGCGTACGGCACGACTAGGCGTATGGGCCGTGACGGAAACCCCTGCGCGGTTGCGAGCCCCGAGAAAATGAACGCTGCCCCGCAAAAGGCGACAGCCGATGCGCGCAAATTCATGATTGTTCCTCCGTCGTCGACGCGAGCTTATCGTTTGGCGTGGCGCCCGGTCCCGCCGATTATAGCCGGTCGTGTATAAGGCTTTTATAACGGCGCTACCGTCCACCGCGCGTCCGGCGTGCGCGGCGGCGAGAAACGCATCGGGCAGCAGTTCTCGAGCTGCGTGTCCACTTCGATCGCAAAATGCGCGCAAAGGACACGAAACGTGCCCGAGTGCGCGACGATGAGTGGCAGTCCTCCGGCGGGAATTTTCGCCAGCCCCGCAAACGTGCGCTGCGTGAAGTCTTCAAGTCCCTCGCCGCCGTGGGGCGTCTCTGCTCGGTCGCGCGTTCCGCGGGGCTGGCCTTCCTGCGCGCCCCAGTTGCGCTCCGCGAGTTCCGGAATGGTGATAACCGGGAGGTGCAGCGTCTCCGCGACACAGTGCGCGGTCACGAGTGCGCGCTGCAGCGGGCTCGAATAGATGGCGCTTACGCCGCGTCCGGCGAGCACCGCGGCTGCAGCACGCGCCTGCTGCTTGCCCGTTTCATTGAGGATCACGTCCGTCATGCCGGCTGTCAGGCCAAGCCGGTTGGTCTCGGTTTCTCCGTGCCGCAGGAAGATGAAAGGCGCCTGAAACAGCGGGGAGGAAAACACGCTTGCGGCGCCCGCGATACGCTAGACGACGCCCCGACGCTGCAGGTCTTCGATCGCCGCCGCGTCGTAACCGAACTCGGCCAGCACATCGCGCGTATGGGCGCCGCGGTCGGGAGCGGGTGTGCGCACCTGCGCCGGCGTGCGGGTGAGCTTCACGCCCTGCCCGACGATGTCGATTTTTCCGAGCTTGGGATGCGTCACCGGCTGAGCCATTCCGAGCTGTTGCACCTGGGGATCCGCGAACATCTTCTCTATGGTATAGATCGGACCGCATGGCACGCCAGCGTCATTGAGTAGATCGATCCACTCGGCAGAAGGTTTTTTGATCGTGCGCGCGGTGATCGCCTCGTTCAGGGCGTCGCGGTTTTTCTGCCGCAGCTTGAAGTCGGCGTAATCGGGATGCTTGATGAGTTCCGGCGCTCCGATCGCGCGGCAAAGCCGCTCGTAGAGGTTGCCGGAGGCCGCAATATTGATGTACCCGTCCCCCGTCTTGAAGACGCCGGTGGGAATCGCCGTTGGATGATTGTTGCCGGCCTGGGGCGGCACCTCGCGGTTCACCAGCCAGCGCGCGGCCTGAAAGTCGAGCATCGCGATCAACGCTTGCAGGAGGGAAGTCTGAACCCATTGACCCTCGCCCGAGTGCTCGCGTTCCAGCAGCGCGAGTACGACGCCGAAGGCGCAGTAGAGGCCCGCGCTCGAGTCCGAGATCGCAATGCCCGCGCGCACGGGACCCTGTCCCGGCAGCCCGGTGATCGACATGAGGCCGCCCATCCCCTGCACCACGTGGTCGAGTCCGGGGCGGTCGCGATACGGCCCTTCCTGTCCGAAGCCGGAAATGCTCGCATACACGAGACGCGGATTGACCTTGCGCAGGGTCTCGTAATCGATGCCGAGACGGTGTTTGACGCCGGGCCGGTAATTCTCGACGAGCACATCGGCTTTTTCGACCATGCGCTTGAAGACCGCGATGCCGTCCGGGGACTTCAGATTGAGCGTGATGCTGCGCTTGTTGCGGTGGAGATTCTGAAAGTCCGATCCATGACGCCGGTCGAAGGGGCCGCCGTCGCCGTCCTGCTCGCCCGGTTCCTCGATCTTGATGACGTTCGCACCCCAGTCGGCGAGCTGGCGCACGCAAGTGGGGCCCGCGCGCGCACGCGTCAAATCGAGCACGGTGTAGCGGCTGAGCGGCAGTTTGGTGTCGGACATCTCGCCTCCCTATGACGCCGCGCGCGCAGGGGGCGCCCCAGCGTAATCGAAATCGCAGTGCTTCGATGTATCGAGCCCCCGAAGCTGGGCGAGCAGCGCGCGGGCTGGCGCTTCACCGATGACAGGCATCGCAAGCTCCATGAACTTATCGTCGAGTTCATCGTCGCTGAGCGGCATTTCCGGGTCGCCTTTGCGCGTCGGCTGAAAATGTGCGTATTTCCGGCCATCGTTCGTCTCGATCTCGACCTGCGCCGCGCGCTGCGTCGGATAGCCCTTGGAAAGTTCGGCGTCGGCGACGCACTCGATCTTCTGCATGAGCGCGCGCACCTCGCCATCGTTGAGCCGATCCGGCAGAAACGCGTTCAACCGCACGCTCCCATGCACCAGCGCGTGGGCGACCACGTACTGCAGGCTGAACTTCGCCTGATATTCGCCTTCAGGCGCAGCGTTGTCGATGATATCGAGACCGGCCTTGTAGGTCGCGAGGCGGATTTTCCTGATGTCCTGGTAGCGGATTCCATGACGCTCTTTCAGGACGAGCGCCCCATCGATCGATGGAAAGGTATGCCCGCAGCAGCCGTGGTTCTTGAACGTCATGTGAACGATGTGATAGTCCTCGCCCAGCCCGCGTGTGGCTTTTGACCAGTCCGGCTCGCTGCTCATCGCGGCACCGAATCCAACTTCGCCTTCCAGAATATCGAGCGCGCCGGTGACGCCTTTTGCTGCCGCCATCGCTGCGAACGCGCCGACGTCAGCGGCATGGCCGCCGTGCAGCGGTTTGGTCATCGCCTGCGAGCGAAATGCCTGTTGCAGACCCGATGCGAACGTGCCCACCGTTGCGAGCGCGTGCATGAACTGCTCACGCGTGCAGCCGAGTATCGTTGCAACCGCAGCGGCCGCCCCGAAACTGCCTACCGTGCCGGTTGTGTGCCAATAGCGATAGTGCGATGGCATGACCGCTTCCCCGATGCGGGTGGACACTTCATAGCCGACAATCACCCCGCGCAGAAAACGTTCGCCCGACACGCCATGCGTCTGCGCGGCGGCGAGGGCAGCGGAGATGGTGGGGCTCCCGGGGTGGTAGCCGGCATCGCGATAGATGTCGTCGAATTCGACCGAATGCGAAGCGGCGCCGTTGATGAGCGCCGCGGCCCGCAGTGTCGCGCGGCGTCCCGAAGCGAGGCGCGCGCGGCCGCGGTCGAGATCATCGGCGAGCGCCTGTTCGAGCAGCGTGGCGGGTGTGACGACGCTGCCCGGAAGCACGGCGGCATACCAGTCGATGACCGCGCGCCTGGCGTGGTGCACCACATTCGCCGGCAATTTCGAGGTCTGCTCCCGGATGGCGTATTCAGCGATTTTATCGAGCAGCATAACGCTCCTTGGGTCACTCATTCGCCGCATCGTTTGTTGGCCGTTCGGCTGTGACAATCAGGCCGTCCACGGCAACGACGCCTTCGCCTTCGCGTTTCACGATCAGCGGATTGATCTCCGCTTCCCTGATCTCATCGATGGCCGCAAGCTGCGAGAAGGCGCTCACCGCCGCCGCAAATGCCGCGACATCTCCACGCGGCATGCCGCGATAGCCGCGAATGACGGCGAGACCTTTCACTTCGTCGATCATACGGCGGGCTTGTTCGACGGTGACCGGCGCAAGCCGCAGCGCAATGTCACGGTAGATCTCGGCGAGCACTCCGCCGACGCCGAGCACGACGACCGCCCCGACTTGGGGATCGCGCTTGTAGCCGACGATCACCTCGGCCAGCCCCTGCTCCATGTGCTGCACCAGAATTCCGTCGATGCGCGCGTCCGGGTGCCGGTTCCGTACTCGCGTCATCATCTCCTGAGCGCGCGTTCGCAAGGCAGACGCGTCCGCTATGTTCAGCACAACACCGCCGGCGTCGGTTTTGTGCGCGACGTCCGGCGATAGTATTTTGGCGGCGACCGGGAAGTCGATGCTGACGGGTTCGTCAGACGTTGCGACGACCTGGCTCGCGGTTTGAGGCACGCCGAGCGCTGCGAAGACACGGCATGCGTCGCGTTCGTTGAGTCGGCTCGATTCGCCGAGCAACGCCTTTGCCAAGCCGACCTTTGCCTGATCCATCGGCGGCGACTCGACCGGCGGCGTCCAGTCGCGCCACGCGCGTATCGCGTCCGCGCATGATTCCGGCGTGCGGAAACCAGCGATGCCTGCGTCGGCGAGCAGCTTCAGTGACTGCTCGGCGTGCGGCGCGCAAAATACGGCGAGCGGTTTGCCGCCGCGTTCCGCTTCCAGTATCGGTTCGATGGCGATTTGCGGCTGGAATTGCGCGGAACTGCCGACGACCGCGAGCACCATGTCGCAGTGATCGGATGCCAGCAGCTCGTTCAGCACCGCGCTGTAAATTTCCTTCTTCGCGCCGGCGAGCGTGAGATCGGTGAGGCGCGCTTTGCTGATACGAATATTCTGTCGAGCCAGGTTTGCAACGATCCGATCGGTCGGTGCGACGACCTCGAGCCCCAGCGTGCCGAGACGGTCGGCCACGCTTGCTGCGCCACCGCCGGTTGTCGTCATCACTGCGACGCGATGGCGTGCGGCGGGACGCTGCGCGCTCACCAATGCCGGCAATTCGAACAGCCCCTCCAGCACGTCGACGCGCAGGATGCCGTGCGTACGAAAGAAAGCGTCTGCAACCTCGTCCCCCCCGGCCATCGCGCCGGTGTGCGAGGCCGCAAGATCCTGACCGACTTCCGAGCGGCCGAGCTTGTACACGATGACACGTTTTCCTGCGGCGTAGGCCCGCCGTGCCGCGCGCGCCAGATGATCGGCGTCGCGCAGCGTCTCCATGAACAACAGGATCGTGCCGGTGTGCGGGTCGTCTACCAGCAGGTCGGTAATTTCACCAACGCCGAGATCCGCTTCGTTGCCGACCGAAATCAACTTAGAGAACCCGACTCCCCGTCCGAGACCGCGTGAGAGCAGGCCGCCGATCATGCTGCCGCTCTGCGACACGATGGCAAGGAGGCCCTTGCGGATATCCGCGAATTCGAGCACCGCGTTGACCGACAGGGCACATGAAGGCTCCGTGCTGACGAGGCCGATGCAGTTGGGACCGATGAGCCGCACGCCGCCGCCACGGGCGATCGCAAGCAAGCGCTCCTGCGCGCGCCTTCCCTCCGCGCCCGTTTCGGCGAAGCCGTCGCTGTAGATCGTCGCGACCGGTACTTTCTTCGCGGCACACTGCTCCACCGCCGCCGCGACCGCATTGGCCGGGACCATGATGAAGGCGTGATCGACCGCATGCGGCACGGATGCGAGGTCGGGATAAGCACGCTCGCCGAAAATCTCGCTGCGGCCGGGATTCACCGGCACGATCCGGCCCGCGTAGCCGTGCTTCCTGAGAAAGCGCTGCGGGCGCGACGTGTTCTTGCGCGCGTCGCCCGATGCGCCGATCAAGGCGATCGATGCCGGTTGAAAAAGCGCTTGGGCGAGCCGCGCGCGGGATGCTTCGTCCTTACTCATCATCAGTCAATAAAGCGCGAACACAAAGGACGCGAAAGGAACAAGAGGCTGCGATCGAGCGGCGTCACATCGATCCGGGTTCTCTAATCATGCCGTAAGCAAGGGACGCAAACTGCGTACGTTCGCTACACCGTCCAGCGCCCACACCGCATCGCACAGCCGGCGCGCGCGCGCTTTGCCGAGAATGGGCGCCATGAGGTGAAAGCATTTTTCGTCCACCTCTTCGCGCTTCATGGGATTGTGCGTCGTGCCGCGCACCGCTTTCACGTGATTGCGCAGCTCCCGCCCGTCCTTGAGCGTCAGCTCCACGATGCCCTGACGCGAGGGCAACGCGCGCGTCAGCTCGTCGTCGCCGGAGAGTTGTATGCGGCTGCGCAGTGCGAGCACGCGCCGGTCTTTCATGCGCTTCTCGTCGTGCGCGGATGCGAAGGTGACGATACCGTCGATCAGCATTACCGCACACATGTGCTGCATGCAGATATCGGGCATATGACGGTTGTCCGTGGTGTTGGCGCCCTGGTGTGCGACGCGCACCACCAGTTTTTCCACCTGATCCGCCTTGATACCGTGTTCGCGAATCAATTCGAGCAGTGCATCGAGCGGCGCCTGGATCGGTGAGCCCACCGACCAGCGCTTGATGTTGGTGTTGATGATCTCGTAGGTCGATCCCAGCTCGCGCGTCAGGCGATCGGGCTCGGGCGCACGCCCGATGCGATGGGTCTCGTCGTAGGCCACGAAGAAATTGCGCTCGCCGGAAAAAACATCCTCCACGGCGGTAAAGCCGTGCGCCACCATGGCGGCCGCCGCGACGCCGTTACGCGCCGGCATCCCGCCGAAGTCGAAAGCCTTCTCGATGTGCTCCTCGTCGCGCATCCAGCACGACACCCCGGACGTCTGCTGCGCGGTATAGGACAGCAGGTGACGCGTCTGGTCGTACGTGAGACCCGCGAGCGCGCCGGCCGCCGCCGCAGCACCGAACATGGGGCCGAAGCTGTGCGTGGAATGCCCCACGTCGCGGAAGTCATACGAGTGCAGCGCCATCGTGAGCCGGCAGCCCACGTCGTAGCCGAGCGCGACGGCACGCAGAAACTGGGCGCCGCTGCGCTTCTCGCGCTCGGCCATGGCGAGCGCGGCGGGGACGACACCGCAACCGGGATGCGTGAGCGACGGCGCGTGCGAGTCGTCCGTCTCGTCCGCGTGGGCGAGCATGCCGTTGGCCAGCGCCGCATGCTGCGCGCTCGTGACGATTTTCGAGCCGATCACCGTAGATTCTTTGGTGCCGCCCAGCGTCTTTACATATGAAATCGCTTTTTTACCGGGCAGCAGCCGCGAGCCGGACACCATGGCCGCGATGGTGTCGAGCACGTGGTGCTTGGTCTTTTCGACGACTTCCTTCGGCAGCGCTTTGCGCAGTGCCCGCGACATGTACGTCGCCAGCTCGCGCATGAGCGGTGATACTTGCGTGGCATCCTTGTTCAATTTGCTCTCCTCGTCAGGGCATCAAGCCGCCGCCGTTCACATGGATGGACTGGCCGGTGACATAGCGCGCGTCCGGCCCGCACAGCATGCGTACCATCGCAGCGACTTCCTCAGGCTCGCCACGCCGTCCGAGCGGTGGAACCGAGCGCCGGTATTCGGGCCGCTCCGGCGCGCCGGGCAAGCCGCGCTGCGTGTCAACGGTTCCCGGAACGACGCAGTTCACCGTGATCCCGTGCGGCGCCAGGTCGAGTGCGAGCGCCTTCGTCATGCCGGCGAGCCCCGCTTTGGCGGTGATCACGTGCGCGCGATGCAGGGCGCCCTTATGACCGGTGAGCCCGCCGATATTGACCACCGCCGGTGCATCCGAGCGCGAGAGGTGCGGCAGGGCGGCTTGCGTACTGATGAAGGCGCCGTCGAGCACGATGGACAGCACGCGCCGCCATTCGTCGAGCTTCATTTCTTCGAAGGGCGTCTCGATGCGTACGGCGACATTGTTCACGAGCAGGTCGAGTCGCCCGAAGCGCTTGATCGTTTCGTCCACCATGCGTGCGACGGCTTTCGGGTCCGTCACGTCGGCGACGTGCAGCACGGCCCGTCCGCCCGCCTGCTCGATCATCTGGACCGTTTCTTTGCCCAGCGCTTCGGACGTGTTCGCGTTGACCATGACCGCCGCACCGCCGGCCGCGAGCGCGCGCGAGATCGCGCGCCCGATATTGCGCGCACCGCCCGTCACCAGCGCGACTTTGCCGGCGAGTTCATCGCCCTTCCTCATGCCCACGTTGCTCGTCATTCGTGGTTCTCCGTTGTTTACGTGTGCGGTACCGCCGCACGGCAGATGACGCCCGCGTCCTCGAGCCGGGTGATGCGCCAGCAGAGCGCGATGATCTCCTCGGCCTGAGCGGGTGTAAGGACGCCTGCGGTAAGTCCCCGGAATTTCGCTTCGAGATCAGCGTCACTCATCGGGCGCGCGAGGGTGCCGAGAGCGTGCGCGACATGCTTCGAGAAGGTGCGGCCGTCGTTGAGCGCGATAGTAACATAGGCCTCCGTTCTGCCGATCGCCGCCTCGGCGGCCGTGACACGCCCGCGGAGCGCAGCGGTCTGCGGATCGTTTACGCACGCTGCGCTGAACTGCGCTTCGCCCGCGGCACCGTGGACGAGCGCCGCAGCGACCGCGTGATACACGCTGAACTTGCCTTCCAGGCCGCTCCGCGGCGTCTTTTTTCCGGTGAGTTCGAGTACGAGGGGGCTTACTTTGAGGGTGACGTGCGCGATGTCGTCCGGGCGGATCGCGTGTTCGC
>DATFGD010000614.1:0-6482 GCA_035249725.1 Burkholderiales bacterium | reverse complement strand
GAGTTTCTGATACACGGCGTACCGTATGCCTATCCATCCGAGCATGGCGGGGTTGTCCGGGGCATGCCGACAGCCTATGCCGCACCACCGCTCAACAAGATGATTGTCCAGGCCGACGAGCCGCCTCCGGTATGGCCTTATGCGGAAGGGACGGTTCGCGGATACAAATTCGCGCCGCTGTATCCATCCGTACCGAAGGCGGCCGAGCGTGATCCTAAACTTTACGAATTGCTCGCATTGGTTGATGCGATTCGCGACGGACGCGCCCGGGAACGCGATCTTGCCGCGCAGGAGCTCGAAACCCGTCTCGGGAGAAGCTTGGCGATGCCGGCTGGCACCGGCGAACGTTCGGCGAGCGCCGCCCCCACGTTGCACGCGCCACAAGCGGAGTATGTGACGCGGCCGCCAAGCGGTGAGCTTAAGGTCGCGCGCGATCGACTTGCTGCGCTGTGCCGGAAATACGGCGTGAAAAAGTTGAGCGTGTTCGGTTCCGCAGCGCGCAATGAGATGACGCCCGGGAGCGATGTCGATCTCATGGTGGAGTTCCAACCGGGAAGCGATACATCGCTCTGGGACATGCCTGATATGCAGCGGGAGTTTTCCGCGCTTTTTGATGATCGTCCGGTGGAACTGGTGCCGCCGGCAGCCCTGAACAATCCGTTCCGCCGCAAGGCGATCGAGGCCGAGTTGCGCCTGCTCTATGAAGCCTGAAGAGCGCGACGCAGCTTATCTTTGGGACATGCTCGAAGCGGCACGCGAATCGAGCGTGCTGATGGAGGGCGTCACGTCGGACAGTTTGATGTCGGATTTGAGAACGCGGCGTGCGCTCGAACGGACGCTCGAGCTGATCGGCGAGGCGGCTGCCCGGATATCTTCGCAAACGCGTGTCATGTATCCGGAAATCCCGTGGGGCGCAATCATCGGCCAGCGCAACATCATCGCGCACCGCTATGCCGCGATCGACTACGGCCGCCTTTTCGCGACTGTGACCGAGGATGTTCCTGCGCTCATCACGGCCCTGGAACGAATTGTCGGCGATCTGGAAAAAGGCACTGGAGAAAGGGGGAGACCGGTGCTCGAGGCGATAGAGCGATATATGAACGACGAACTGATCTTGTCCAAGGAGCACCACGAATGCCTACAGCAACTAAAGCATCCATCGAGCATCTGAAAGGAACCGAGTGGCAGCAAAGCCGCAGCTTTTCGCCGGCGGTGATCGCCCAAGGCGGGCGGACAGTCTACCTGGCAGGACAAACTACGCTGCTCGACCTGAATGGCAACGACATTTCCGGCAATTTCGAGGCTCAGGCCCGGACCATCTTCCAGCTTATTGCGAGAACACTCGAACGGGTCGGCGGCACACTCGAAAATCTGGTGACCATGACGGTCTTCATCAACGATCCCCGCAACGGGGACCGATTCGTGGAGATGCGCCGCGAAATCTTTCCCGGTGAGAATTATCCCGCAAGCGCTCTTGTCACTATATCGAACTTCGCCAGACCCGGATGCGTCATCGAGATCCAGGGCATTGCGGTCATATGACGCAGAAACCGCCTCAATGGGCTTTGATGCCAGCCGCGCGCGCGAGCTTCATGAAAGCCTGAATGTCTCTGGCGATCAGCTTGTCGAATTGCTGTGGCGTCGAGGGGGCGGAGACCGCTCCGATCGCTGTCCAGCGTTTCCGTACGTCGGGCAGGTCCAGAGCGCGCGTAATTTCCTTGTTCAGCTTGTCAATGATGGGACGCGGCGTCTTGGCGGGCGCCAGCAACCCAAACCAGGTTTCCCATACGTAATTCGGCAGTCCCGATTCCGAAATAGTCGGCACGTCGGGCAGGACTGCAGAACGTTTCGCCGATGTAACACCCAACGCCGTAAGCTTGCCTTCCTTGATGAACGGATGCGCGATGGTGAGGGGCGACAGGAAGTACTGAACGCGGCCGGTCATCGTCTCAGTGAGTCCTTCCGATATGCCCTTGAATGGCACATGAACGACGTCGATTCCGGCCATGCTCTTGAATAGTTCGGCTGAAAAATGCGTCGCGCTGCCGATGCCGGCGGAGGCGAAATTGAGGCTGCCTGGCTTTGCCTTGGCAATGGCGATGAGATCCTTGACGGACTTGGCGCCCAGCGCGGGGTAGACCACCAGAACGGCAGGCGACTTGACTGTGGTGGAAATGCCCGCGAAATCCTTCAGCGTGTCGTAGGGCAGCTTCGAATTGATCGAAGGGGCGACGGAGTGGGCCGCGGAGACCGACAGGAGCGTGTATCCATCGGGATTGGCCTTTGCCGCGATCTGTGCGCCGATCACACCCCCCGCACCGGGGCGATTGTCCACGATGACCTGCTGTTTGAGGCTTTCCGCAAGTTTCTCCGCCACCACGCGCGCTGACAGATCGACCGTGCTCCCGGTGGAGAAGCCGGCAATAATGCGGACGGGCTTGTTCGGAAAATCCGAGGGCTGAGCGGCAAGGGCCGGCGCAGAAAGCGTGGAGAAACCTGCAACCCCGATGGCAAGCAGAATTCCCTGTGGAGAGGCATAAGAAGTTGGCGTCCGGCGGATGTTCGTTGCGCGCATGATTTCCTCCTCGTTGACGTTGTATTGAGCCCAGCTCGTATGTTCAAGAACCGAAGTACGGCGGTTAAGACGCCGCGAGCGCCAGCGAGGCGCCAATGACGTCCTGGAAAGCCAATCCGGTCGAGTCGAAAACGATAATATCGCTGGAAGTGAGCCGTCCGTTCTCTGCGCCGGCGAGAACAGCACCCAACTCCAGTACGCGGTGCGCAGCCTGTTCTGACGGCAGCCATTGCAGTTCACCGATGCGGCGGCACTGCTCGATGCGATCAGCAACGACGGTTGAAGCCTGCTTCAGGATACCCGGTCCAAGTTCGCGTTTGCCGACGGCATCCGCTCCCATGGTTACCAGTACCGCGCCGGGGCGCAGGGTCTCGTCTTGAAGCACGGGCGAACGGGCCGGTGTTGCCGTCACGACCACATCGCATTCTGCGGCGCGTGCCAACGTTCCCGGTTCAACGGGCAGCTTCGTTTCCCTCTGGATTCTTTCGACCGCGGCCTCAACCCGATCGGGATGGCGGCCCCATACCACGATTTTTGAGATCGGTCTCACGTGCGGTATTGCTCGCGCATGCCAATAAGCCTGGGTTCCGGCCCCGACCAAACCCAGCGTTAGCGGGCCGGATGATGATGCGAGCGTATCAACCGCCACGGCGCTTGCCGCAGCGGTTCGCATGTCGGTGATGAGCCCCGCATCGCAGAGGATGGCCTCGACGCGCCCGTTTGTCCGGCTTGCAAGCACGATCACGCCATCCCGGGTAGGCAGACCGTTGCGCGGGTTGTCGTAGTAGCACGTTGCGATCTTTACGCACACGTGATCCCCGTCGGCCATATAACCGGGTTTGATGTGCATCTCGCCATTGACGTCCGGAAGGTCGATGTTGGTAATGGATGCGACTTTCGCTTGTCCGCCATAAAAATCCCTGAAGCCCTGGGCAATCGCCGGTATCAGCCGATCGAAGGTGAGACGTGAGGCAATGTGCTCGGCGGTTACGATTCGAGGCGTCATCTGTTTCGGTCCAGCTTGAGAAACTGCTCCGCAGTCCGGTAGAGGATATTCTCCTGGTCGGCCTGGGAGAGGTGCGCTTCATTCAGTGTTCCCACCGGGTCCTGCACGCCCATGTCGAATGGATAGTCACTGCCCAGCATGACGCGATCGCTGCCGACGCGCTTGCAGAGAAATTCGAGGACTTCGGCATCGTGCGTGATGGAGTCGAAATACAGTTGACGAAGATAGCTGCTCGGGCGGCGGTTGATCGCGACCTTCGCCTCTGGCCGACGCTCGAAGCCATGATCGATCCGGCGCAGCAGCGGAATGAAATTGCCGCCTCCATGCGCGAAGGCGACACGCAGATCGGGCAAACGCTCGAGAATCCCCCCGAAGACCATCCTCGCAATGGCGAGCGCCGTCTCAGCGGGTAGCAGCACCATGTGCGGTAGATAGTAGGCTCGGTGTTGGTCTTCCGCGATGGCATCCCAGGGATGAATGAGCACTGCGATGGAGAGATCCGATGCAGCCTGCAGTATTTCTGCGAATCCCGGATCGTCCGGGTAACGTCCGGCCACGTTAGTGCCAATCTCCACTGCGTGAAATCCCATTCGCGCGATGCGCTCCAGCTCGCGGATCGCCAGTTTGGGACTCTGCATCGCCACAGTGCCGGCGGCCAGGAATCGATCCGGATGCGCGGATACCGTCTCTGCGATGAAATCGTTTTGGTACTGCGCGAATGCTGCGGTTGCTTCAGGAGAACCCCAATAGCAAAAGAGGACCGGAATAGGGGAAAGGAGCTGACGTCCTACCCGGTCATGGTCCATGTCCGCTATACGGCGCACCGGAGCGAAGCACTGATCGGTGACGCGGCGGAACTCCCGGTCGCCGAGCATGATGACCGCTGAGCAGCTCGAATGCTTCTTTACCCAGGGCCATCCCGCGATGCCGAAACGCGAGGCGAAATCCTCCCATTCCGGGGGCATGATGTGGGTATGAACGTCAATTGCCTGCGGCATGTCAGGCATGCGTTTCCACTTTGCGGGCCTCGAGGTGCTGACCGGCGAAAGGCCCCTCGTTTTCTGTAACGGGTTGTGGCGCAGCGGAAATCCAGCTTACAGCGGGTGTGGGACGGCGATTCACGACAAGCTGGAAAACGTCCGGACGCGCGTAGTGCCCGGTGACGTCGAAGTCGAACTTTCCTCTTGGGATATCGTCGAGATCGATCTCGGCGATCAGCATGTCTTCGCGCCCCTCCAGCGGGCCCGCGATGATCTCGCCCATCGGGTTCACGATGGCACTCCGACCCGGGGTAATCACGTCCGCGCCGTCTGAGAGCTCGGGCAACTTCAGCCAGTGTTCGGGATACATCGACCGACTCACAAACTGATTGCACGAGAGCACGAAGCAGCGGCCTTCATACGCGATATGCCGGATACTGGCGAGCCATATGTCTCTGGCGTCCGCGGTAGGCGCGAGGAGGATCTGCACACCTTGCGCGTACATCGCCATGCGCGCCATGGGCATGTAGTTTTCCCAGCAGATGAGCGCGCCGACACGCCCGGCAGGAGACGGTAACACTGGCATAGTGCTGCCATCGCCCTCCGACCAGATGAGACGTTCGGAAGCCGTCGGTTTCAGCTTTCGATGAACGCCCAGAAGAGTTCCGTCCGGCGCGAAGAAGACGACGCTGCAATAGAGGGAACCGCCCGAGAAAGTGCTATCGCGCTCTATTATGCCGACTGCCACGAACGCATTGGCGGCCCGCGCGGCGGCGCCAACGGCGTCGGTGGCAGGTCCCGGCACCTCCACTGCGGCATCCCAGTATTCCCGGAATAGATCGCGCCCTTGCGGCGTGCGGCTTCCAACCACTGCCCCAAAGCTGAGGCCTCTCGGATATCCCGTAATGAATGCTTCGGGAAACAGGATCAGGCGCGCGCCGCGGGCCGCGGCCTCTCTTATCAACTGGACAGTTTTCGCGACGGTTGCGCGTTGATCTACGAGTATCGGGGCGGCCTGGACGACCGCGACGGTGACAGCCTTACTCATTTTGACTTACTCCTCGGTGATCTTGCCGGCGTTTGAATTGCCGGCCATATGCGGTAAGTATGTTGTATGTGCATGGAATTGTAGCGAAGTGGGGCAAGCTCGTGCGCGATTCGGGCGCGAAGGCGGAGTAGGTTGGGCGGGATGTGCTTCCTTACCGGCGGGTTTTCGTAGAACCTGCGGTCAGACTGCGTACGTACTCCGGAATTTCCTCGCGAAGCACATTGCGCAGCACCTTTTCCGTCACCGGTTGCTCTGCCCCGGAAAGGTATCTTCGAAGCGCCTCGTTCATCATGGTCTGGTAGCCGATCCCGGCCTTCTCTGCGCGCGCGCGAAATTCGTCGAGCACGGCGTTGTCGATAAAGATCGAAATGCGCGTCTTGCCCTTTTGGGGAATCACGGCGCCGCGCTTTCCCTTCGAAAAATCATATTCAGCTTTCATACTGTCTTCGCTCCTTTCGCGTCGCACGACGCGCCGAGATGAGTCGGTATTCTTCATTCCGCTCCGTCCATATGATCACCAGCAATTCGCCAGCGCTTCCCAGCCCGATCGTTACGAAACGTCTCTCAGCCTCGGCATCCGGGTCGGCGACGGTAATGGCCAAGGGATCTTCAAGAACGCCTTCAGCGTCGGCGAACGAGACTTTGTGCTTTCTCAGATTCTCCGCTGCCTTGAATGGATCGTACTGAAAGCGCATTGGGATAGGGTATATATATTATATGTATAAAGCAAGGGCGTGTCAGGACAGTAGGAACCCCTTTCTCTGGGCGAAGCCGAATGACCGTATTGCAGTAAATCTGAATTTCGGCAATAATGTCCGCATGAAAACCACCGTCACCGTAACCAGCCGGGGTGTCGTGACGCTGCCAGCCAAG
>DATFGD010000613.1:0-6040 GCA_035249725.1 Burkholderiales bacterium | reverse complement strand
ATGCGCGGCATAGCTGAAGGTGCCGGAATCCCGCTGCGGCTTGTAGCCGACCGTGGCTTCAAGGCCGCCCGGATTGACGTGCGCCGGAAGATCCTGCGGTTGCAGATACCACACCCGCGCGATCTCGTTGAGCGAAAGCTTGCCCGTGGGACACACGACGTCGCCCCCTGTCACGCGCACCACGCTCGGTTCCGCTTTCAGGAGCCAGGCGCCGATGCTGACGGCGCGCCGCGCGATTTCCTCGCACGCCCGCGCCACCGCGCCGCCCGCCATCACCATCGAGCGTGATCCCCACGTTCCCGTCGAGTACGGCGTGAACGCGGTATCGCCGTGCACAACTTTGATGCGCGAGAGTTCGACGCCGAGAACCTGGTGCGCGACCTGCGCGAGCGTCGTCTCCATGCTTTGCCCGTGAGAGTGCACGCCGACGCGCAACTCCAGGCCGCCGTCGGGTGTCAACCGCGCGGTCGCCTGCTCATATCCCGGCACCATGGGGATGCCCCATCCCGCATAGACCGAAGTACCGTGCGCGGCCTGCTCGCAGTAAACCGCGGTGCCGACACCGATCATTCGCCCGTCCGGTTCGCCCTTTTCCTGACGCGCGCGCACTGCCGCGAGATCGATCGCGTCGATCGCACGGCGCAGCGCCTCGGGATAATCGCCGCTGTCGAAATGCTTTTTCGTGATGTTGTCGAACGGCATCTGCTCCGGGCGCACCAGAATCTTCATTCGTGCTTCATGCGGTTCGATGCCCGCTTCGCGTGCAATCGCGTCGAGCACGAGTTCGAGCGCGAAGCACACGCCGGTGCGAGCGACCCCACGATAGGGCAGGATCGGACACTTGTTGGTGGCCACCGACCAGGTTCTGCAGCGGTACGCGGGAAAATCGTACGGTCCGGGCAGGATGCTCGCCACCTGCGCCGCTTCGAGGCACGCCGAGAACGGGTAAGACGAATAGGCGCCCGAGTCCACGGTGGCCTCGCAATCGATGCCGATCAAACGACCGTCCCGGTCCGCGTAGCCCGTGATGCGGTAGTGATGCTCGCGACAGTTGGCGCCCGCGGTCAGATGCTCGCGCCGGTCCTCGATCCAGCGCACGGGATGGTCGCAATGCATGGCGAGCCAGCCGAGCGCCACTTCCTCGGCAAGCAGGATGCCTTTGTAGCCGAATCCGCCGCCGACATCCGGCGCGACAACGCGGATCTTTTCGTGATCCAGCCCGAGGCATTCCGAGAGGCCCGTGCGCACGATGTGCGGCATCTGCGTGGCGGAATAGATGACGAGCTGCTCGAGACGGCGATCCCAGTGCGCCACCACTCCGCGCCCTTCGATGGGCGCCATGCACTGGCGCGCCGTGCTGATTTCGCGCGTCACCTTGATCGGCGCATTCAATGCCCGGGCGATATCGATCTCGACATTCGTTTCGAGGAAAACATTGTCGCCCCACGCTTCGTGCACCAGCGGTGCATCCGCGTTGCGGCCGGCAAGCATGTCGTGGACCGCCGGTAGTTCTTCCAGGTCCAGCGCGACCGCAGCAGCGACGTCTTCAGCGCGTGCGCGGGATTCGGCAACACACATGGCAAGCAGCTCACCGACGTAACGCACTTTTCCTGTCGCGAGCGCCGGCTGCTCGGAAACCTTGAAGCCCGGCAGCCCCGACACGGCACGGATCGGCTTCACGCCGACAAGATCTTCCGCGGTATAGACGTCATTGCGGTGCGCTTCGGGCGCTCGAATGCTGCGGATCTTCGCATGCGCGAGCGGGCTGCGCACGAAAGCGACATCCTTCATCCCCGCGAGCCGCAAGTCGGCTACGAACTGGCCGCGACCGCGGAGGAGGCGGTCGTCCTCTTTGCGGAGAACGCTCGCGCCGACACCTTGATCCGCCATGGGGCCCTTGTCCGCCATCACCGTCAATGCATGACCCGCCGGTTGCGGGATTTCCGCGTGCGTTTCTGCCCGTCACGGCGTTTCGCGTTCGATGCAACCCTGGTGTGGTTCGGAGACAAGGTACCCGGCTGCGAGCGTCCGAAGAGATCGATGTGAAGCTTGACGCAGTCGTTGCGGTAGACGATGTCCGCTACGTAGATCGCCGTGCCGGTGCCGTCATTCACCACGCAACGGCATTCCGCGGTGGGAGCGCCGAGGGAAATCTGCAGGAGTGTGGCGGTATCGGGATCGGCGGTTCCGATGACGAGCGTCTGGTGCGCGCGGTCGATGTTGATATTTTCGAGGTTCGCCAGCACCGGCAGCGCGGTATGCGTGCGGAATGCGTCCGGATCGCGATCATAGATTCCGCGGTCGAGATGAAGATTCACGACAGCGTACGGCGTATCGTTTCTGAATTGCACGCTGCGCAGGAAGACGTATTCTGCGGCGAGCCGGCCGTCCTCTTCCAAAAGCACTGGCGAGGCGGGCGGATTGTCCACTTTGATGATGCGGGGGACATTGCTCTTTATCGGCGCGATCAGCGACGCCCACGAGGTCTCGAGTCTGAGCCAGTGCTTGCTCTGCACCTTGTCCGCGACGAACGTTCCGCGTCCTTGCTGGCGATGAACCAGACCTTCGCTCTCGAGGAGTTCGATCGCGAGGCGGACCGTGACGCGCGCTACTTCGAACTCGCGCTCCAGCGTTTCCAGCGTGGAGATCTTCTGGCCCGGCTGCCAGTGGCCGCTTTCGATGCGCTGCCGCAGTGCGGACGCGATCTGGATGTAGAGCGGGACCGCGCTCCTTGCGTACATCGTTTTCAGTTTCGACATGGGGTCGCTTTCGATTCTGCAATCACGCGGGGCTGGCGCATCTGACGTTGCGGAAATGGCTTATCTGCTGCTGTATCGCCGCCTCCTGATTTCTGCGCAACTGTTCCGCTTCGCGCACATCCACGGCGACGAACCGGATCGGGCGACCTGGCCGGCGACGCCCGACCACCGGCAGATCGGCGGAGATCACGGTTGCGATCTTCGGATATCCGCCCGTCGTCTGGTTGTCCACCATGAGAACGATCGGGCGGCCCGAACCCGGCACCTGAATTGAACCCGAAACGACGCCGTCCGAAACGATGTTGTAATCGTTTGCGTGTTCGATCACTGGGCCGTCGAGACGAAATCCCATGCGGTCGGCCTGGGGCGAGACGGTGTAGGACTCGGAGAGGAAGGTTTTCACGCCGTGGTCCGTGAAGTAGTCGGCCTGCGGGCCGAGCACGACGCGCACCGGTTGGTCGAAACGGGGATCGAGCGGTTCCGCGAACGCCTGTTCATCGCGGGCGCTAGCGGCGGCGAGGGCGAGCGGCACGCTGTCGCCCTTCTGGAGGCGACGTCCCTGAATGCCGCCGATCGCACCGCGCATGTAAGTGGAAGCGCTGCCCATGACCGGCGCAATGCCGAGGCCGCCCTCGATCGCGAGGCAGGCACACGCGGAATCGATGAGCGGGCCGATGCGGAAGACTTCGCCCTGCCTCAGCGTCACGCTCTGACCGGCGGGAACGCGTCGTGCATGAGGCGATCGCACCTCGATGTCGGCGCTGCACCCGACGAGCGCAATGCGCACGGATTTCGCAATGACCTCGCACATCGGTCCCTGCAGCAGCATTTCCAGTCCGGGCGTGCCATCGGGGTTTCCGACCAGGGCGTTTGCGAGCCGCAGGCTTATCGCGTCGAGCGGGCCGGAGGCCGGCACGCCGATTTCCTGGTAGCCGATACGCTTCGCGCCCTGAACGGTCGTGCACGCACCCGGCGCGATGACCTTCAGACTCGGCGTCATGATGCGAACACTTCGCACGCGAGCGGGTAGGCGCCGGCCGCGACTGCCGCCTGAATCGCATCGTACTCGCGCTCATCGACCGGCTCGAAATTCACTTCATCGCCCGGCGCGAGCAGCGCCGGCTGTGGCGCGCCCAGTTCGAACATCCGTACCGGCGTTGCGCCGATCAGATGCCAGCCGCCCGGACTTTCGACCGGGTAGATCGCCGTCATGCCCGCTGCGATGGCAATGGAACCGACCGGCACACGCACTCGGGGGTCGGTGCGTCGCGGCAACGCGAGCGGTTGCGGAAGATCGCCCATGTACGGAAAGCCTGGTGAAAAGCCGACCATGTACACCTGATACCGCGTCGCGCTGTGCAGGCGGATGACCTCCGCCGTTTCGAGGCCGGTGCGCTGAGCCACGTCTTCGAGATCGGGACCATGGTGCACGCTGTAACAGGCCGGAATGCGCCACCGCCTTGCCTGTCTCGCGGTGCCGGCGCCGTGATCGAGAAGACGCTCGATGGCTGCCTTGATGGCGGCGTTTGCGGTGATCAGCGGATCGTAATGCACCATCAGCGACCGGAACGTCGGCACCGTTTCCACGATGCCCGGAATGCGCGCCGCGCGCACCGCCGCGTTGAGCCGCAGCACGCGCTCGTTCAAGGCACGATCGATGCGCTCGCCGAACTCCACCACGAGCGCAGTATCGCCGGAGGAAAGGAAACGCACGTCCATCGCCAATGATATTGTTATTCCATTCTTAGAACCATATAATTCTGCCATGCGCGGACCTGCTCGCGCCATCATGGCGCGGGCATTCGCAAGCCTCGGGGCACGCACATTCCCTCCGGCATCCTACGAACAGGCGAATCATGACGATATCGGTGAACTTGAACGCGGACATGGGCGAGGGGTTCGGCGCCTACGACGTCGGCAACGACGACGCCATTCTGAAGATCATCCGCTCGGCGAGCATCGCGTGCGGCTTTCACGCCGGCGATCCCATCACGATGCGCCGCGTCGTCGAACGCGCGAAAGCGGAAGGCGTGAGCATTGGGGCGCATCCAGGATTCAACGATCTCTGGGGGTTCGGCCGCCGCCGCATCGACATGGATCCGAAGCACCTCGAATACGTCATCGCCTACCAGATCGGCGCGCTCGGGGGGATGGCCGCCTACGTCGGCGAGAAGGTGACGCACGTGAAGCCGCACGGCGCGCTCAACAATATGGCCGCCGAGAATCGCGACTACGCCATGGCGATCGGTCGCGCGATCAAGGCGGTGGACCGGAACATCATCTACGTGGCCAATTTCGGCTCGGAAATGGAAAAAGCGGGGCGGGAACTGGGACTGAAGGTGGCGCGCGAAGGCTACTGCGACCGTCAGTACGACGATAACGGAAACTTGGCTTCGCGCAAGATTCCCGGCACAGTCATCAAGGATCCGCAGGTCGCGGCGAAACAGGTCGTGGACATGGTGGTCAACGGCTTCATCGTTTCGCGCAACGGCAAGCGGCTCGAAGAGCGCGTCGATACGCTGTGCGTGCACGGCGACGAGGCGACCGGTGTCGCGACCGCGCGCGCGGCGCGTGAGGCGCTCGAAGCCGCCGGAGTGAAGATCGTCCGGCTGCCGGACATGAACCTCGGCTGAGGCCGGGGCGCGCTCGGCGCTTCGCGTGCCACCCAACAAGCGGGGATCAAGCTGACGGCCGATCGTCCCACGCTCGCCATCATCGGCGGCACCGGCGCGCTCGGATCGGGCCTTGCGATGCGCTGGGCGGCGGCGGGCTATCCGGTCGTGCTCGGCTCGCGTTCACGGGAGAAGGGCGAGGCTGCCGCGCGCGAAATCAAGTCAGGAAACGGCGCGCCACCGGTGCGCGGCGACACCAACGAAGGTGCGGCGCGTGCCGCCGATATCGTGGTGATCGCCGTCCCGTATTCGAACCACGATGCGACGCTCGATGAAATCAGCAGCGCCGTATCCGGCAAGATCGTCGTCGATGCCGTCGTTCCGCTGGTGCCGCCCAAGGTTGCGCGGGTGCAACTCCCCGAGCAGGGCTCGGCTGCGCAGATCGCCCAGACACGCCTCGGCGCCACGGTGCGCGTCGTGTCGGCTTTCCATAACGTCGGCGCAGAAAAGCTGAAGGCGCAAGGCCCGGTCGATTGCGACGTGCTGGTCTTCGGCGACGACCGCGCCGCGCGCGATACGGTCATTGCGCTCGCGGACGCGCTCGGCACGCGCGGCATCGACGGCGGGCCGCTTGGAAACTCAGTGGCGGCGGAAGCATTGACTTCGGTG
>DATFGD010000612.1:0-4082 GCA_035249725.1 Burkholderiales bacterium | reverse complement strand
ACTTCCATCGAAGGGCGAGCGGCCAGGCGCCCTAAGTCACGCTAAGCCGAGTACGCCGATACCCGTTGCCACCTTGACTCCGTACCGAAGTACGGACTGTAAGCTTCCGCCATATCGCGTTTCAAACGCCATGGAGACGGACATGAATCACACGCACCATGCACACGGCCACGGTCACCACGGCGCCTGCGCTTCGGGAACACCGGACGCGGCTGGGAACCAGGCTACCGATCCGGTTTGCGGCATGACAGTGGATCCGCAACCGAGTGCCGGATCGGTCGAACACAAGGGGACGAAGTACTATTTCTGCAGCAAGCACTGCCTCGAACAGTTCAAAGCCGACCCGGCGAAGTATCTGCACGAGTCTGCCGCCCCCGTCCCCACTGCCGCCCCGAAGGGCGCGCAGTACACCTGCCCGATGCATCCGGAAATCGTACGCGACGCGCCGGGGCCGTGCCCCCTGTGCGGCATGGCGTTGGTGCCCATCGCAGGCACGGGCGCGACGGACGATACCGAACTGCGCGATCTGACGCGGCGGTTCTGGGTCGGTGTCGTGCTCTCGGTCCCGCTCGTGATCCTCGCGATGGCGCCGATGGTTGGCATACACGAGCTGTTCGGTTTGATGCCCCGCCAGCGCGGGTGGGTGGAGTTCGCGCTCGGCACGCCGGTCGTGCTATGGGTCGGCTGGCCGATCCTGGAGAAATTCTGGCTCTCGCTCACGCACCGCGCGCTCAACATGTATACGCTCATCGGGCTGGGCGTTGCGCTCGCGTATCTCTTCAGCCTCGCCGCGGTATTCGTGCCGGGCATTTTTCCTGCCGACTTTCGCGAGCACGACGGCGCCGTAGGCACTTATTTCGAGGCCGCGGCCGTCATCGTCACGCTGGTGATGCTGGGCGACGTCTTGCAACTGCGCGCCATGGGACGCACCAGTCAGGCGATACAGCAGTTGCTGGAACTCGCGCCCAATCTCGCGTGGCGCGTGCGCGATGACGGCGTTGAAGAACAGGTGCCGATTGATTCGGTACACGCTGGTGACCGGCTGCGCGTAAAGCCCGGCGAAAAAATACCGGTGGATGGACAGGTATTGGAAGGCGCAAGCCGGGTGGACGAATCGATGATCACCGGAGAACCGGTCCCGGCCGCAAAGGGTCCCGGCGACAAGGTAACGGGGGCGACGGTGAATGGAAACGGATCGCTCGTCTTCCGCGCGGAACGCGTCGGCGCCGAGACCCTCCTTTCGCAGATCGTTCATATGGTCGCCCAAGCCCAGCGCACACGCGCACCGATACAACGCCTCGCGGATATCATCGCTGCCTACTTCGTGCAGATCGTAGTAGCGATCGCGGTCATCACGGCCGGCGTGTGGTGGTTCCTCGGACCGGAGCCCAGGCTGACCTACGCTCTGCTCAATGCGGTGGCCGTATTGATCATTGCCTGTCCGTGTGCCGTCGGACTGGCGACGCCGATCTCGATGACGGTGGCGATGGGCAAAGGCGCACATGCAGGCATACTGTTCAGAAATGCTGAAGCGATCGAACGCATGCGCGACATCGATACGCTCGTCGTGGACAAGACCGGCACGCTCACGCTCGGGCGGCCGGCGCTCACCGATTTCGTCGTGGAAGGCATTCCCGAGAACGAGGCGCTTGCGCTCGCCGCCAGTGTGGAGCAACCCTCCGAGCACCCCATAGGTCACGCTATCGTCGAAGGCGCCAAAGCGCGCGGGGTGACATTGCGCCCGACGCAGTCCTTCGAGGCCATAAACGGGCTCGGTGTACGGGCGGATACAGGCGGCAATCGAGTCCTCGTCGGCAGCCGCACCTTCCTGGAGCAGGACGGCATCGATACCACACGCTGGCAAGACCAGGCAGGAAAGTGGCGCGATGAGGCCAAGACCGTCGTCTATATCGCGGTAAATGGCAAGGCTGTTGGGCTGGCGGCCGTAGCCGACCCCATCAAGAAGGGCACCCCCGAGGCAATCGCGACGCTGAGGCGCGAGGGTGTTCGGGTCGTGATGCTGACCGGCGACTCCGAGCGCACGGCGCGTGCCGTTGCGCGGCAACTCGGAATAGATGAAGCGCTTGCCGAAGTACTGCCGGCAGACAAGGCAGGCCACGTCAAGCGGCTGCAATCGGAGGGTCACAAAGTCGCGATGGCCGGTGACGGCATCAACGATGCGCCCGCGCTGGCGCAGGCCGACGTCGGCATCGCGATGGGCACCGGAACCGATATCGCAATGGAAAGCGCCGGTGTAACGCTCGTTAAGGGCGATCTCCGCGGCATCGCGCGCGCCGCAACGCTTTCGCGGGCGACCATGCGCAACATCAAACAGAATCTCGGTTTTGCCTTCGGCTACAACGCGCTCGGCATTCCCCTCGCAGCCGGAGTCCTTTACCCTGCCTTTGGCCTGCTCCTCTCGCCGATCGTTGCGGCCGCCGCAATGGCGCTAAGTTCGGTATCCGTCGTGAGCAATGCATTGCGGCTCAACAAGGCGCCCCTGAACTTTAGCGCAGCACCCACTGACTATCCCTAGAGTGCGCGCGCCAATCCGGCTGGGATGCTGCTGAGGAATCAGTCATGAAGGTGCTGGTGCTGGGCGCCGGCGTGGTCGGCACCGCGTCGGCATGGTATCTCGCCAGGGCCGGACACGAAGTCACTGTCGTCGACCGCCAGCCTGGCGCAGGGCTCGAGACCAGCTTTGCGAACGGCGGGCAGATCTCCGTTTCCCAATCCGAGCCGTGGGCCTCGCCCGAAAATCTCGTCAAGGCGCTGAGATGGCTGCCGCGCGAAGACGCACCGCTCCTGTTCCGGCCGCGGCTTTCGTGGCACCAGCTCGCGTGGAGTGTGCGCTTTCTATACGAGTGCTTGCCCGCGCGTTTCCGCTTCAACGTCCGCGAGATGGTCAACCTCGGCCGCTACAGCCGGGACGCGTTGCGCGAACTCAGACGCGACACCGGCATCGAGTACGACCATCTCGCGCGCGGCATCCTCCAGTTCTATACCCATCCGAAAGACTTCGAAGCCGCGCACGCCGCCTGCGAACTGCTGCGCGAGCACGGCATCGAGCGCGTCATCAAAACTGTGGACGAAGCGATCGCCATCGAGCCCGCGCTTGCGAGCGCATGCGACAAATTGGTCGGTGCAACGTACGCACCCGGCGACGAATCGGGCGATGCCACGAAGTTTACAAACAATCTTGCGGCGCTGTGCGAGAAGGCGGGCGTCAAGTTCTACTTCGGCACGCACATCGATGCCATCGAAACGGATGCGCGCCGCGTGACCGGCGTGCGCGTGCGGCGCGAAAACGATCACGCGCAAATGCTGGCCGCGGATGCGTACATCGTCGCGCTCGGCAGCTACAGCCCACTCCTGCTGCGGCCGATCGGACTGTCGATTCCCGTCTATCCCGGGAAAGGCTATTCCGTCACGCTTGCAACCGAGGGATTCAAAGGTGCGCCGTATGTCAGTCTTACGGACGAGGCGTACAAGATCGTTTTCTCACGCCTGGGCGAGCGCCTGCGCGTAGCCGGCACGGCGGAGTTTGCCGGTTACGATACCGGGCTCAACATGGTGCGCTGCGAGGCGCTGGTGAAGCGCGCCAGAGCACTTTTCCCGGATGCAGCCGATTACGCGCATCCCACCTATTGGGCGGGCCTGCGGCCCGCGACGCCGTCCAACTGCCCGCTCATCGGCCGCACGTCACGTTATGCGAACCTCTATCTCAATACCGGCCACGGCACGCTGGGATGGACTGAAGGCTGTGGCTCGGGGCGCGCGCTGGCCGATATCGTGAGCGGGCGCGCGCCGGAAGTGGATTACCGTTTTCTCGGCATGGCGCGCAGGCGGGTCGCCGCAACGAACCGCCCGGCGCCGGGATGGGCGAGCCGGCGCTGACGTTATAATGGTTTGCGTTTTTCGCCACGGCGCCATCCGGGGAGTTCCACCATGAAACTTACCAGTGCGCAGATCGAGCAGTTCGAACGCGAAGGCTATCTCTTTTTTCCCGCGCTATTCTCGCGTGCCGAAATCGGCGTGCTCCATGCCGAGGTGCCGAAACTCTATGCCGAGCACCGACCGGA
>DATFGD010000611.1:0-5938 GCA_035249725.1 Burkholderiales bacterium | reverse complement strand
TCCGCCGCGATGAGGTGCTCGATCCGTTCGAGAAAAACGTCCCGGGGATCGGCGTGGGGCGCGATCCTGCACGCACTCCGATGCATTGGCGTCCCGGCAACCATTGCGGCTTTACTCGCGGCACGCCCTGGCTGCCGGTGGGCGATACATGCGGAAGGTGCAACGTTCAGGTGCAGGCGGACGATCCGCATTCAATGCTATCGCTTTGCCGACGTCTGCTGTCAGTGCGGCGCGCGCACACCGCACTGACGCTCGGTGATTACGTGCACGTACCGTGCGAAGAGGAATGCCTCGCTTACATCCGCCGATATCGCGGCGACAGTATCCTGGTGATGCTCAATTTTTCAGAACAATCGCATCGTCTATCCCTGACGCCGGATTTCCCCGGGGGACGCATCGTTGTTTCCACGAACGTGGCGCGCGCCGATGAAAACGTCGCTGAAGTGGTGACGCTCGGCCCTACGGAAGGCGTCGTCATCGACGCGACGTAACGGACCGGATGTCCAATGCCGCATCAGACACTTCCATGCACAAACGTTGTCCAAGCCGCATGATTTACCGCAGGCACACGCGCGACACGGCCTGGCATTTCTGCCGCAACTGTTCAGCCTGGCCGGATGAATCGTACGAAGAGCGCACCATCGAACCGGCGCGCGAGACGCTGTGCGCCGAATGCAGGTCGAAGAACGAACAACTGCGATGCGAAGTCGTTCCCCAACCTGGCGCGGCCTGAGCGGGGCGCAGGTTCTGCATCTAACTCGCGCGCGGAGTGGGGCGTTCCCGGACGGTGGCGCCGTACGAGGCAGCGGCTTCCCGGCTCTTCGCGTGCGGCTGACGAGTCTGACTGCGGACTTCGTTGAAAGCGGCACCAAACAGGAATACCTGGACCGAGTAGTAGATCCACATCACCAGCACCACCAGTGATCCTGCAGCGCCGAACGCATCGGAAAATGCTGCGCGTCCCAGATAGAGTCCCAGCAGTTCCTTGCCGACCGTCATGAGCACGCTGGCGAGAATGGCGCCCGGCCACACGCTCGACCAGGTCTGACGCTGCGAGGGAAGCCAGCGCAGGAGCAGGCCGAATAATGCGGCGAGTATGGCGACCGAGAGCGCCCAATTGAGCAGCAGCGTGATCACGGTAAGAATCGGGTAGCGATCAATGATCCACGCTCCGACCGCCGCTATGATGGAGCTTGCAATCAGCGAGACGAGCAGCAGGAAGCCGATCGCAAGGACCAGCGCGAACGCCCACAAGCGCGCACGCACCATCGCCGTCAGGCCGCCGGGCGATTCGGCGCGATGGATCGCGTCGAGCGCGTTGCGCAATTCGACCAGCACTCCGGTAGCCCCGATAAAAAGCGTCACGACGCTCGTAACGCCGGCCACGCCGCCCTTGTCGGACTTGAGCGCCGCATCGATCATGGCATCCACCGCGGCTGCCGTCCTGTCTCCCATGAGCGCGGCAACCTGGGCGAGAAACTGTTCGCGCGCAAAATCCGGACCGAGGAAGGCGCCGGCCAGGTTGATCGCGATCATGAGGAGCGGCGCAAGGGAAAAGATGGAATAGAACGCGACGGCTGCCCCGAGCCGGGCGGAACCGCGATCGATCCAAAGCGCGAAGGTCGCTTTCACCCGCCGCCATGTGCGCGCAAGCGTCGTGTTGCTCTGCGGTTGTGCCCGATCGGCCGGCATGAAAGCTCGCGTCGTGAGATGAGGAATCCCGGTGCAACAACTGTGCCACACCGCGCGGCGCAAGCAATGATGACAGATTCCACTGCGTTGGTTGGCGCAGTGGACGAGCTGGACGCTGCCGCGCGGTGTCTCGGTAAGAATTGCACCGGCCGTGTAAGGCATGCCGCGCGTGCCGTCCGTTCGAGCGCGAGAACCGCTGGCGTGCGCCGACAGGGGCTGCGATGGCACACTCTTTGCAATAAGGCGGTCGACTTACCTAAAAAGGACTGCGCCATGGAGAACACTACGACGGCGAGCGCCACCCAGCACGCCCATGAGACGATCGAGCGCGCCCATGACACCGTAGAGCGGGCGACCGAAAGCGCCCACCGCGCCGTCGACCGCGCGGGCGAAAGCGCGCGGCGCCTGACCGCGTCCGGACAGCAACTCACGAACGAGTTGGGCACCTACGTCTCGGCCCATCCGGTGCAGACGCTCGCAATCGCGTTCGCGACAGGATTCATGCTGGGCCGGCTGATGCGCTGAAGCGCGTCACGCAGCCGATGCCCTCCGAGGCTTCTTTGAACGCCGGCACGCGTCGCGTACATCGTACAGCGCTCGGGCAACTTCTGGCGCTATGGGGCGCGCTGCCTCGCACGATCCGCCGCTTCGCAACCGACTTCGGCGCAGTGTTTGCGGAGGAAGGGCGCGAAGTGCCCGCACGCCTTGCGTGGATAGCTATCGCGCTCGTTATCGCGGGAATACTGATCATCGCAGGATGGCTGTTGCTGTGCGTGGCGACGGCGTCCTGGCTGGTGGCGGCGCAGGGATGGCGCTGGGAGATGGCGCTTTACCTGGTCGCGCTCGCGAATGTGCTGCTCGCGGTGATCGCCATCATCGCCGCCTACCGTTCGCTCAAATCGCCGTTGTTTCCATTCACATCGTACGAGCTGCATCGGCTGCGCAGCAGCGACGATCCGCGGCTGGAGGACCCACGCGCCGGCGTCCCTGCTGAAGCGCCTGCCGCCCTTGCACATGCCGGTCCGCGCGAACGCGCGCTCATGCGCTCCGAAGCGGAGCTCGAGGCGAGGCTTTCCGAAGTAAGACGCGTGACCCCGCAATTGATTGCCACGCCGTCGGTGATCGCCGCTGCAGCCGGCGTCGGTTTAGTCGCAGGCTACCTCACGAAGCGGAAGTCGCGCGGGACGGCAGCCACCTACCAGGCGCAAGGCGTGCCGCTCGGCCGGCAGCTTCTCAATGTCGCTTTCGGACAGTTGTCCAGCGTCGCGGTAGCGGCGGCGTTGCGCGAGATTCAACGCCGTGCGGGCCATGATGGCCGTTTGTTTTAAGGGTCGCGCGCTGTACCGCGGCGGATGCCGTCCGGACCGGGAACAGCGTGGCGCCGGCTCTGAAGCATGCAAATCTGTGTAATCGGCGCGGGTTACGTCGGCCTGGTCGCGGGCGCCTGCCTCGCGGAGCGCGGGCACGTCGTCACGTGCGTGGACAACAATATCGCCAGGATCGCGCAGCTTTCCAAGGGCCGGGTCACGATACACGAACCGGGGCTACCCGAACTTGTAAGCCGCAATCTCGTGCGCGGTCGGCTGCGCTTCTCGAGCGATCTCGCGCGCACTGCCCGCGGGATGCAGCTCTACTTCATCAGTGTCGGCACGCCTTCGAACAGCGATGGATCGCCGGACCTGTCGCAAGTCATGAGCGCGGCTCGCCAGCTGGGGCGTGTGCTTTCCGAGCGTGCCGTAGTGGTGGTCCGTTCCACTGTGCCGGTGGGGTCCACGGAGCGGGTGGAAGACACCCTGCTCGAAGAGGCGCGGCAACGCAGCGCGCGCCCTGCGATCGACGTTGCTTTCAACCCCGAGTTCCTGCGGGAAGGCGCAGCAATCGATGATTTCATGCGCCCCGATCGGGTGATCGTCGGCAGCCGCAGTGCGCGCGCGATATCGCTCCTGCGGGAGCTGTACGAGCCGCTGCTTTGCGCGCCGGAACGCATGCTCATCATGCGTGTGCGCGATGCCGAACTGACCAAGCAGGCAGCCAATGCCATGCTGGCGACCCGTATTTCCTTCATCAACGAAATCGCATGCATCTGCGAGCGGCTCGGCGTCGATGCCGAGAGCGTGCGCGTGGGGATCGGGAGCGATCCGCGCATCGGTTCCGCGTTCATGCAACCGGGTTGCGGATACGGCGGGTCATGTCTGCCCAAGGATACGCGCGCACTCATGCGAACGGCGTATGAAGCGGGGTTCGATCCTGCGCTACTGAGCGCCGTGGATCTGCGCAACCGGCGGCAGAAAGGGGTGCTCTTCGAGAAGATACGGCGCCGCTTCGGGACATCGCTGAGGACGTTGCGCTTCGCGCTCTGGGGGCTTGCGTTCAAACCCGGCACCGATGACATGCGGGAGGCGCCGTCGCTTGCCATACTGCAGGCGCTGCTCGAGGCGGGCGCCAGCGTCAGCGCGCATGACCCGGGCGCGCTGCGAAATGCACACCGCGTGCTGCCGCCCGCTTGGCTCGCGTGCGGCAGACTGAGCCTCACCGGGCAGTACGCGGCGGTCGAAGACGCCGATGCGCTCGTCCTCGTCACCGAGTGGGATGCATTTCGCGATCCGGATATAGGCCGGCTCAAGCGCGCAATGCGGCAGCGTGTCATCTTCGATGGGCGCAATCAGTACGATGCGCTCGCCTTGCATAATGAGGGGTTCGAATACTTTGGTATCGGGCGGGCGACACCGCCGCTCGCGCGCGCCCCGGATCTGAGACTCGCAGTGAGCCGCAACTGAGCGGGATCAGGCACGCGCATTCGTGCGCGGACATTGTTACGCTCCAGGCGCAACTTTTACAGCGTGAGCGTGATCTGCGAGACGCGTTTCCACAGTCCGCCTGCCGCTGGAATAAGACTTGCTCTTCTACGCAGTAACCCGCCTCTCCTCACACGGAAGCCATGCAGGACATCGGTGCATCAGTCGTCATTCCCACGCGCGGACGTCCCGAATTGCTCGCGCGTTGCCTGAACGCGTTATGCCGGCAGACAATCGGGTTTGATTCGTACGAAATCATCGTCGTGGACGACGGCCCCCGTCGCGACACGCACGCGGTGGTGCAGGATTGTGCCGACCGCATGGCCCCGCAGGGACTCTCGGTCGTCTATGTGGCCTCGAACGGCCCCCACGGCCCGGCCGCAGCGCGCAATCGCGGATGGCGGCGTGCCCGTGCAGACATCGTCGCGTTCACCGATGACGACACCGAACCGGACGCAAACTGGCTCGAGGCCGGGCTTGCGGCCTTCGAACCCGATACGGATGCCGTAACCGTGCGGCTCCTCATGCCGCTCCCCGCTTCGCCGACCGACTACGAAATGGATGCAAGTTGTCTCACGCACGGTGAATTCGTGACCGCAAACTGCTTTTGCCGCAAGGCGACGCTCATTCAGCTCGATGGATTCGATGAGCGCTTTCCGCTCGCGTGGCGCGAAGATTCGGATCTGCAGTTTCGCATGCTGCGACTCGGCGCGCGCATTGCCCACGCGCCCGGCGCCATCGTCGTGCATCCGATACGTCCGGCAGGCTGGGGCGTCAGCCTGCGGCAGCAAAGAAAAATCATGTTCGACGCACTGCTCTACCGCAAGCATCGCGCACTGTATCGCGCGCGCATACGCAGAACACCGCGCTGGGACTACTACGCCGCGGTCGCCTCGCTCGCGATGATTGCGCTCGGCCTGGCATCCGGCACACCGAGCGTTGCGGCAGGCGCCGCCGGGGTGTGGGCGGGCATTACGGGCGGGTTCGCTTTGCGTCGGCTGCGCCATACCTCGCGAGCGCCGCGGCATGTCGCCGAGATGCTATTGACTTCCGCGCTCATTCCTCCACTCGCCATTTTCTGGCGGATCGTGGGAGCCCTCAAATACCGCGCCTGGCTCGCGTAGCACCGCATGGCGCCGATGAAAAAGCTTCTTGTCGTATCGCCGCACCTCGATGATGCGGTGTTTGGATGTGGCGATCTTATCGCCGCGCACTCCGGCAGCGTATTGGTCACGGTCTTTGCCGGAATCCCGGAGCGTTTCCACGGATTGACGGAATGGGATGCCGTTTGCGGGTTCTTGAGCGCGCGGGAGGCCGTGCTTTCCCGGCGGCGCGAAGACGAGACGGCCCTCGCGCTGCTGGCGGCGCACCCGGTATGGCTTTCGTTCTGCGACGCGCAATACGGAGCACCCGCGCGAAGCATAGAGGTGACGCGGGCGCTGCGCGGCGTG
>DATFGD010000610.1:0-6884 GCA_035249725.1 Burkholderiales bacterium | reverse complement strand
ATATTCTCGTGGCCTTTCTCAAGGCATGGGACGAAATCGCGAAAGAAGAATCTGCGAAGAATCCGTTTTTCAAGAAAGTGCTCGACTCCCAGCGCGCCTATGCGGGGAAAGTGGTGCCGGCGAAACGCTTCCTGTTCCCGCCCTACTCCTTTGCGGCTAATTACTACTGGCCGGAAAAGAAGTCCGCTGCTAAAGGCGACGGCAAGAAGTGAGGCACGCGCAACACGGCAAAAAGGCGGCTCGACCGCCTTTTTTCTTTGTGTTCGGCCCCATACCTCGCCGGGTGACGGCTTTGTCCTGCATGCGGAGTTGACCGGGTTGCGCTTATACCGCATGCCTCCGCTTTATTTTCGCTTCGTCCGCGCGATCGACTGCTTCACCGACGCTACCGGGACGTTGATCGCATGGCTCAACGTGCCGCTCGTCGCGGTCGTCGTTTACGAGGTTGCCGCGCGCTATCTGTTCGACGCCCCGACGACATGGTCATTCGAGCTCACCTACATGCTTTACGGCACCGTCTTCATGCTCGGCGCCGCCTACGCGCTGCACAAAGGTGCGCACATCCGCACCGATTTCTTTTTCGAGAAATGGTCGGTGCGCACGCGTGGCCTCATCGACTCGATCGCGTACCTCGTGTTTTTCTTCCCTTCGCTCGCGCTTTTCCTTTACGTGAGCGGCGGTGAAGCGTGGTACGCGTATGAAATCGGCGAGACTTCGGAGCAGACGCCATGGCGCCCGATACTGTGGCCGTACAAGGCGGTGATTCCGCTCACCTGCCTGCTGCTCATGATTCAGGGCATCTCCGAAACGATGAAGAGCCTGTACGCGGTGCGCACCGGCGTCGAGCTGGAGCAAAAAGGCAAGCTCGAAGTATGAGCCGCGAACTCGGAAGCGAGCAGCCGTGCTGCCGATGCGCTGAGAACGATTCCACCGCTCGACGTACAAGGGCAGCGCCGTGACAGGTCTGGCCCTGCTGGGCCTGGTCATGCTGATCGTCATGATCGGCGCCATTTTCATCGGCTTCTCGATCTCGTTCACGCTGCTCTTTCTCGCGCTCACTTTCGGCTACATCGGCCTCGGCGATGTGGTCTTCAGTCTCGCTTATTTTCAGACGATCGGCATGATGAAGGAGGAGCTGCTCGCAGCGGTGCCGCTGTTCATCCTGATGGGTTACGTGACCCAGGAGGCGGGTCTGATGGAGCGGCTTTTCACTGCGCTCAGGCTTATGCTCGCGCCGATACGCGGCTCGCTCTTCGCGGTGGTGATTCTTACGGCGACGATATTCGCCATGGCCACCGGCATCGTGGGTGCAGCCGTGACCGTGCTGGGCATCATGGCTTCGCCCATCATGGTGAAGGCCGGATACGACGCGCGGCTCTCTGCCGGGTGCATCACCGCAGGGGGCACGCTGGGCATCCTGATACCGCCCTCGGTGATGCTGATCGTCATGGGCCCGGTACTCGGCGTTTCGGTTGCCGACCTTTACGCGGCTGCCGTCGCGCCGGGCCTCCTTCTCGCGGGAATTTATCTCGCGTATCTCCTCGGCCGCGCCTTCGTCAACCCCAAACTCGGACCGCCGGTGCCGGTTGCGGAGCGCGTATACACCACGGGAGCCATCGTCAAAGAAGTCGTGGTGGGCGTCGTGCCGCTGCTCTGCCTGATCGCCGCGGCGCTCGGCTCGATCCTCGTCGGGCTCGCAACCCCGACCGAAGCCTCCGGCGTCGGCGCGCTGGGCGCGATTCTGCTTGCGGCTGCTTACCGCAAGCTCAGCTATGCCAACTTCCGGCATGCAGTGCGTGCAACGACCGCCACATCGAGCATGGTGCTGCTGCTCGCGGTGACATCGAACATATTCGGCGCCGTGTTCTCGCGCCTGGGTACTGCGACGTGGATCACCGAGTCGATGCTCGCCTTGCCGTTGCCGCCGGTCGCCATGCTCGCCGTCGTGATCGTGCTCATCTTTCTTCTGGGCTGGCCGTTCGAATGGCCGGCGATCGTGCTCGTCTTCCTGCCGATTTTTTATCCGGTGATGGATGCGCTCAAGCCGGAGCTGGGCGCGGCGCTCGGCATATCGAGCAATTGGGTGATGGTGTGGTTCGGCGCGCTGGTTGCGGTCACGCTCCAGACCGCGTTTTTGTCGCCGCCGGTCGCGATGTCCGCTTACTACCTGCGACAGGTCGTGAAAGAATGGCCGCTGGCGACGATCTACAGGGGCATGTTCGAGTTCATGATCCTGCAGTGCATCGCGATCGTGCTGCTCATCGTTTTTCCTGCCATAGTCACCAGCTTCCCGGAAAAATTGCGGGCCGATGCATCGGCGGAGAAGGTAGAGCAGATCGACGACAGTGCGAACCGGCTGGAAGAAGACCCGCTGAAAGGTCTGAGATAGCGGACAGCGCAGCGCGGACCCGCTGTGCAGCTTCGCGTGGTAGCGTGGTTGAACCACCCCGTCTGCTTCGCATCCACCCCTCCTAGTGTAGAAGGGGAGTCACGTTGCACTTACCTTCTCTGATGAGGAGGGAGTTTCACGCGGCACTTTCCCCCCTCCGGTGAGGAGGGGTGCCTCGCGCGCAAGGCGGGGTGGTGCGTCAGCCGACGCCTAATTCTTTCCTGAGAATAGCGGCGCCGGCGGCGAGCGCGCGGAGTTTCGCCTCCGCGATCGGGCGCGCCATCGGCGCCATGCCGCAGTTGGTGCAGCCGTAGAGATGCTTCGGCGCGACATACTTCATCGCATTGCGCAGTGTCGCCGCAACCTGCTCAGGCGTCTCCACTGTATCGCTCGCGACATCGATCGCACCCACCAGCACGTCCTTTCCCTTGAGCAGCCCGATCAGCTCGATCGGCACGTGCGAGTTCGCGCATTCGAGCGACACCTGTTTGATCGTGCTCTTCGCCAACAGCGGGAAAGTCGACTCGTACTGCCGCCATTGGCCGCCGAGCGTCTGTTTCCACTCGACGTTCGCCTTGATGCCGTAACCGTAGCAGATGTGGACCGCGGTGGTGCACTTGAGGCCCTGTGCCGCGCGCTCCAGTGCGGCGATACCCCAGTCTCGCACCTCCTCCATGAAGACGTTGAACGCCGGCTCGTCGAACTGGATCACGTCGACGCCGAGCGCTTCCAATTCCTTCGCCTCCGCGTTGAGCAACTCAGCCAGTGCCACGCCGAGTTTTGCGCGATCGCGGTAGTGTTCGTCCGCCACGGTATCGACCATCGTCATCGGTCCCGGCAGCGTGAACTTGAGCCTGCGGCGGGTATTCACGCGTGCGAACCGCACGTCTTCCACGTGCACGGGCCGCGTGCGGCGCACCGGTCCGGTAACCGTGGGACAGTCGGCCTCGTAGCGATCCGCGCGTATGCCGATGCGTTTCATGCGGCTGAAATCGACGCCCTCGATACCCTGGAGAAAGCCGTGCACGAAGTGGGTGCGCGACTGTTCCCCGTCTCCGACAACGTCGATCCCCGCCGCTTCCTGCATCTTGATCGCGGCACGGACAGCATCGCGCTTGCCCTCGACGAGCTGGTCGCCTGAGAGCAGCCACGGCGCCCATAAGGTTTGCGGCTTCGCGAGCCACGACGGTTTGGGAAGGCTTCCGGCAATGGTCGTTTGGACGGCAGGAATGGACGCAGTCATGTTGACCTTCCATGCTGGCGGCTACGGGGAGTTGCGAGCATAGCATAGCGCAGGACGCGCCCCATGCGCCGGCAAAGGAGGGAAAGGGCTTGCCCGCGCCGAGCGTTGTCATTAGATTGGCCGCTGCGCTTCTCTTCCCCTACTGACCGAGGTCCGTTCATGAAAACCATCGATATCCACGCGCACGTCGTTCCGCAATCCCTGTGGCAGGCCATCGACCAGCGGTCGGAATGGCACGGCTTCCGCCACGAGCCGGGCGAAGGTCTCGGCACCATGGTGGGCGGCGGCATGCGCACCGGCTTCACGACACCGAAGGTGCGCTACACGCCGGAGGAGCGCCTGAAGGACATGGATGCGCAGAAAGTGGACGTGCAGGTGCTCTCCATACACGTGCCATTCGTCGGCTACCACCTCGATCCCGCGCAAGGCCTGGCCCTGGCGCAGGATTTCAACAACGAGATCGCCGCAACGATCCGGCAGTACCCGACGCGCCTGGCCGGCCTCGCCACGCTGCCGATGCAGGACGTGACAACTGCAATCGACGAGCTCGAGCGCGCTGTAACCAAGCTCGGATTGAAGGGGGCCGAACTGGACACTCAGGTGAATGGCGACCAATGGGACGACGCGAAATTCCTGCCGTTCTTCAAGGCCGCCGAGCAGATGAAGGCGGTGCTGTTCTACCACCCCCAGCCGCAGAATAATTTTCTCATGCAGCGGATTCCGCGGCACGGGCTCTTCAACAGCCTCGGCGTCATCCTCGACGATGCGATCGTGACGGCGGTCCTGATCTGCGGCGGTGTGCTCGAAGCGTGCCCGGACCTGCGCGTGTGCATCGCGCACGGCGGCGGGCCGGCGTGTTACGCGATGGGGCGCCTCGACCGCGGCTGGCAGCGGCTTCCCGAGGGCAAGCGCACCCCTCGCCCACCGAGCGCCTACGAGAAGAAGATTTACTACGACACTGTGACCGGCAGCGAAGAGGCGCTGCGTTTTCTGATCGACCGCGTGGGGATCGATCGCGTGGTGCTCGGCAGCGACTGGCCGTTCGTGCCGTGGAATCCCTCGCCCGTCACCTGGGTCCAAAATCTGGAGTCGCTTACCGAGGGCGAAAAAGAAAAGATCCTCTGGCGCAACCTCGAGTCGCTGCTGGCGCTGTAGCGCAACATACAAGGCCGTTCGCACTGAGCCCTTTCGACGCCGCTCAGGACAGGCAGAGTCGAAGCGTGAACGAGTTGCTGAACTCGATCCGTTTCATGCTTCGACTTCGTTTCACTCCGCTCAGCACGAACGGATTCTTTCTAACTCACCATTTGACCCAGGTCCGCATCTGCTACGCTGCGCTCTTCAGCGTCAAACGAATGAGCTTATCGGCGCGCGGCTCACGCTCGAGATTGCGGCACGCGGCGATCATTTCCTCGAACTGCGCCGCTGCGATCGGAAGCGCCGATGTCACACCGCGTATGCGGCGCGCCTCTTCCTCGAAATCCCAGATGAATTCGCGGCCGGTGGACTGCCGCGTGTGGCTCTTGCCGTCCTTGGTGAAGACGGTGATCCGCGGGCCGAAGAGCGTCATGGTGTGCGATGGAATGAGCGTTACCCGCTTCATGAGCTCGAGCACTTCCGGCGGGTCGTCGACGCGATTCGGATCCTCGCCCCATCCGCGCAGAATCGGAAAGCCGCGCTTCACCGCAGCATACGCGAGGTGATACGCCGTGCTTCCCGGCTTTTCGTTGAGATCCTCGCGCCGGCTCGTAAAAAGCGGACTCGGATATTGCGTCTCGAGCCAATTGACCACCGCCTCGATGCGATCGATGTCGTGATGCTGGATATCGCGGTCCTCGCAAAGCTTCGCAGTGACGTCGATGTGCGCGATGTTGTAGCCCGCGGTCGAATAAATGCGGTAAAGGGTTTCCAGAAATATCCATTCCCTGCCGAGCCCCGCGGTGATCTTGTCGAGGCTCGCGCGCGTATCCCCGACAAAGCTGTACGTCAGATCGCCTTTGTTGTTTCCCGCATAGGCATGATAGAAACCGGCATCACCCTCGAGGACCGTCTCGCCGCCGACGTGTCCGTGCTGCGCCAGCGCGACCGCGAGCATGGCATTGCGTACCGCCGCGCCCTCGCGCAGCGCCCGGCCGCCGCTGCGCGCGCCTTCGAGGTTGCCCGCGGCAAGACTCGCACAGAGCGCAATGGTGCTATTGACCTGATCTTCGTTGAGCCGAAGCAGCCTCGCCGCCGCCACCGCGGGACCGAAGATGCCGAACACCGGGCTCGCGTGGAACCCGCGCGCCATGACCGTCGGAATGAAGTCCGCGGCCATGCGCTCCATTACTTCGTAGGCAGCCGCGACCGCCGTCACGTAATCGCGGCCCGTCGCATTCGTGCTCTCCGCCGCAACCAAGGCGCCGGGAATGATGCTGGTGCCGGGATGTGTGAGCATGCGGAACGTGTCCCACTTACCGCCCGCGAACGCCATTTCGGAATTCGCGAACGCGGCGCCGCCCTTGGTCGCCCGGCCGCCATTGACCATGATCGTTGCACCATTGCGTACACCGTCTTCTTCCTCGGCGATGAGTTCTACCGCCTTTCGCCCGGCGGATGTCTGCGAACCGATGAGAACCGATGCGAGTGCGTGCAGTGTCACGCCTTTCGCGCGATCGACGACTTCGGGCGGCAGATCTTCATAGCGCAGTCCCACGATCCAGCGCGCGAACCGGCGGCTGAGTGATGCCATGCGTGTTCTCCTTGGAAAACGCGCATTATGGCAAATGATGGGGCTGCCGGCCGTGACATAGGCGGCTGCTATCATGAAAGGAACGCCGGCATTCACCGACTGCGGGCTTGAGGGAACGCGCGTGCTGCTCTGGATCAAAATCGCCGTCTTCTATGGCGCGCCGATACTGGCGGTCGGGCTGGCAGCGGTCTATTTCGCCGTGCTGCTCGTGCGCGTGCGCCGTGGGGTGATCACCCGAAAAAAAGCGGGAATGTTGTATGCCCTCACGCTGCTTTTGCCGATTGCCGTTGTCTTCGTGATATGGGGAACCGCCGAGCTTGCAAGCTATCTCACCGTCGGCTCGCAAGGTTACGTATGGGACGGGCGACTCGCGCTCGACGTGCTGCTCGGACTCTCGCCGATAGCCCTTTACGTCGGCGCGCCGATAGCCGTGCTTGCCGTTGCTTTCTGGCTCACCCTCGCACTACGCAAGTAAGCAGCTCAACCTAGCGCTACGTAAGTAAGCAGTCCGGAAGAGGGCA
>DATFGD010000609.1:0-3436 GCA_035249725.1 Burkholderiales bacterium | reverse complement strand
CACGGAGTTCCTCGCTGCGCGCACCGGTACAGAGCATGTAGTGATGATGCTGGTCGGGGGCGATATGCGCGTTGCGCTTGCAACCACGCACGTTGCGCTCAAAGAGGTCGCAGCAAGCCTTACTCGTGAGTCACTCGAATCCGTGCTGCGCGTTCTCCATCGGGATCTTATCGCGCGGTTCGCCATTGCACAGCCGCGGATCGTCGTGGCCGGCCTCAACCCGCATGCGGGCGAGGGCGGGCATTTGGGGCGCGAGGAAATGGAAATCATCGTCCCGGTTCTGGAGAAATTGCGCATGGAAGGGTTGCAGCTCATCGGTCCGCTGCCCGCCGACACGCTGTTCCAGCCGCAACGTCTCCAAAATTGTGATTGTGTGCTCGCGATGTACCACGACCAGGGTCTTCCGGTTCTGAAATACGCGAGCTTCGGCAGCGGCGTCAATGTGACGCTGGGCTTACCCATCATCCGCACGTCGGTTGACCACGGTACCGCTCTCGACCTTGCAGGAACCGGTAAAGCGGAGGTTGGGAGTCTGGTCGAGGCTGTCAAACTCGCGGCTCAGCTCGCGAGAGTCGCCAAGAGCACGGGCGGCGGCTAAACCCTTATCGACATCGCCCGACAAAGAAGCTCGTCACATCGTGGATAACCGAGACGAGTTGGCGCTCGCCGGCATACATAGTTGATGGGGCATAGGCTTAAAAGAGCCGCCTCATCGCCACGCCGATCGATTAGCCTCGCCAATGCATGATGCGTCACATACCGCGTAAGCGCTTTGGGCAGCATTTTCTGATCGACGAATCGGTCATCGCCGACATCGTTGCTGCGATCGGGCCGCAGCCGGACGATCGGTTGGTGGAAATCGGTCCCGGGCTCGGCGCATTAACCCGCCCACTGCTGGCCCAGGTCAAGCATCTGCACGCCGTGGAAATCGACCGCGATGTGGTTGCTCGGCTAACGGACACTTTCCCGGCGGGGCGGCTTACGATTCACCAAGCCGACGCGCTCCGGTTTGACTTTGCCGCACTCGGTGCTGGGCTGCGCGTCGTTGGCAATCTGCCTTACAACATTTCGACGCCCTTGCTGTTTCATCTTGCGCACAGCGCTGATTTCATTCGTGACATCCATGCCATGCTGCAAAAGGAAGTCGTCACGCGCATGACAGCGGCGCCTGGTGAACCCGATTACGGCCGGCTTTCGGTCATGCTTCAATACCGTTTCAAGCTGGAACATCTACTGTCGGTACCGGCGAGCGCCTTCCGGCCCGCCCCGAAAGTCGAATCCGCCGTTGTGCGCATGCTGCCGCTGCCCGGAGCGACCGAGCGCTGCGATGAGGCGCTGTTTGCCCGCCTCGTCAAGAGCGCCTTCATGCACCGGCGCAAGACGTTGCGCAACACATTACGCGGGCACCTCGCAGAGCGGGATTTCATCGCGCTCAAAATCCGACCAGAAGCGCGTGCACAGGAGCTTTCTGTCGCGGATTTCGTCAGGCTGACGAACCATGTTGCGGGGCGCTCGCCCGCCGATGCGACTCAGGCATAACGAACCCTATGAGTTCTTGCGCTCCACGAACTCGATCTTGTAGCCATCGGGGTCCTCGACAAAAGCGATCACCGTCGTGCCGTGCTTCATGGGACCGGCCTCCCGCGTGACCTTACCGCCGAGCTTCCTCACCGCTTCACAAGCCTGCCGCGCGTCTTCCACCTGAATGGCGACATGGCCGTATCCGGTCCCCAGGTCATAGGAATGGGTATCCCAGTTGTAGGTCAGTTCCAAAACCGCCGCCCTGGATTCATCGTCGTAACCTACGAAGGCATTCGTGAAGCGCCCGCCTGCATAGTCGGCCCGGCGCAGCAGCTTCATCCCGAGCACCTTCGTGTAGAACTCAAGCGAGCGCTCGAGGTCGCCCACCCGGATCATGGTATGGAGAATTCTGTTCATATCTCGACCATTTCGAAGTCTTCCTTACGCGCCCCGCATTCCGGACAGGTCCAGTTCATCGGCACGTCTTGCCAGCGCGTACCTGGCGCAATGCCTTCGTCGGGCAGTCCCGCGGCCTCGTCATAGATGAAACCACAGATCAAACACATGTAAGTTTTGTATACCTTGGTGTCCGCCGTCGTCATGTTCCGTCGATATCGACCATAAATTTAGCTAGAATCGCATTTTAAACGATTCCTTCCGGGCCGCTGCATGCAAGCCCGCGCGCGTGCATCCCGCCATGCCAGAACTTCCACCCATCGTGCTCGTATTCGCCGCTACCGACCCCAGCGGAGGCGCCGGTGTGCAGGCTGACATCATGACGCTCTCGAGCATGGGATGCCACCCGTTGTCGTGCGTCACAGCCATTACCGTTCAGGACACCATGGGTGTAGAGGACGTGTTTGCGATTGACCCGGAATGGGTGGCCGATCAGGCGCGCTGCGTGCTCGAGGACATGCCGGTTGCGGCGTTCAAGATCGGACTGCTCGGCAGCGTTGAAGCCATTGCGGCAATAGCGGAGGTGGTTTCCGACTACCCCGAAGTTCCGCTCGTATTGGACCCCGTCCTGACTTCGGGACGCGGCGATGAACTCGCCACAGAAGAAATGATAGGCGCGATGCGCGAACTGTTGATTCCTCAAAGCACCATCATCACCCCCAACAGCATCGAGGCGCGCCGCCTCACAGCCGACGAGGGTGAGGAGAACGATCATCCCGGACTCGGTGAATGCGCGCGGCGGCTCATCAGTACGGGATGCGAGTATGTGCTCATCACCGGCACCCACGAAAACACGGTGCAGGTCGTCAATACGCTCTACAACCAGGACGGCGTGATGCGGAGCGATTCGTGGCAACGCCTGCCGGGCACCTACCACGGATCCGGATGCACTCTCGCGTCGGCAATCGCAGCGACGATTGCGAATGGATTGGCCATAGGCGACGCGGTGCGGGATGCGCAGGAGTACACCTGGCAGGCGCTCAAATCCGCGTTCCGTCCCGGCATGGGGCAGCACATTCCGGATCGACTGTTCTGGGCACGCGAAGAAGAGTCAAACAGCGAAGCGCAGGCGGCGAATTCTTCGGAGCCCGGCAAGCAGGACCCATGACCCGCAATATTCACGGACTTTATGCCGTGACCCCGGATGGACTGGAGGACGCCGATCTGGTGGCACGGGTTGATGCCGCTCTACTCGGCGGTGCGACTGTCGTCCAGTACCGGAACAAGCGTGCGACTCCGGAAGCGCGCGACAGGCAGGCGCGGGCATTGATCGGCGTTTGCCGCCGTCACGCTGCGCCGCTCATCATCAACGACCACTTGGAACTCGCGGCGGCCGTTGGCGCGGATGGTGTGCACCTTGGCAGTGAGGATGGCGCGATCGCCGAGGCCCGCGCCGTGCTCGGACCGCATGCGATCATAGGGGCATCTTGTTATAACCGGATCGACAATGCGCGCAATG
>DATFGD010000608.1:0-3406 GCA_035249725.1 Burkholderiales bacterium | reverse complement strand
AACGAGCACGATGTCCTGCGGCGGGAGCGTCGAGGGATCGTCTGTTGCGACCGGCGGGTGCACGCGCACTTCCTTTCCATCCTTGCGCAGCGCGAGCCCGCCTTCGCGAATCGCCCGCAGCATGGCGCCGCGCGCAACGATCGAAATTCCGCTCGGATCCGCCGCGAGCATCTGCACTGCGAGATGACCGCCCACCGCGCCCGCGCCAAAAACACATACCCTCATTCTCGCTCCTAACATTTCTCGCCGTTCATGGTTCGACGAGCTCACCACGAACGGCGGTTTTGAAATACCGTTCGCCCTGAGCTTGTCGAAGGACGAACGCTCAACACGCCGGGCGCGAACGCACCTTGTCCGCAATCTTGCGCGCGATGCGCTGTCCTTTCCCCTCGCCCATGAACTCGCCCTTGTCCACGAGCACCTTGCCGCGCAGGATCGTCGTCTCCGGCCATCCCGCGATGTCGTGACCTTCCCACGGGGTGTAATCCGCCTCGTGCAGGTCTTCCACGCGCACCTGGCGCCGAATGGTGGGATTGAAAATGACGAGGTCGGCATCGCTTCCCGTTGCGATCGCGCCCTTGCGCGGATAGAGTCCCATGAGCCGCGCGGCGTTGGCCGCGACGTGATCGACGAACTTTTCGAGGGAATAGCCGCGTTTCACTACCATTTCGGTGTACATCACCGAGAGCCGCGGTTCGACGCCGGCACTGCCGCCGGTGGTATCGTCGATCCGCTTGCCGTGCACCTTCGTGCAGAGCGAAGTGCAGATGCCGTCGGTCGCAACGGTGCTGATCTCGCCGTCCAGCGTTCCGCGCCAGAGCGCCTGCTGGTCCGCCGCGGTTTTTAACGACGGATAGGTGTGATACATCTGTCCGTTCGGACGCCGGTAGTCGGACGCGTTGTAGAGCATGTACTGATGGAGCGTCTCGCCGTAGATCGGATAGCCGCGCGCGCGCGACTCGCGGATCGCCGCCACACCGGTGCCCGCACTCACGTGCATCATGTAGAGCGCCGCGCCTTCGACGTTTTCCGCAAGCCGGATGATGTGACGGAAGGCAAGGTCTTCGGAAAGCGCGCTGTGCACTTCCGGCATGTTTTCGAAGCCCACGCGCCCTTCTGCGATGAGCTTCTCGTACATGTGCATGACGAGGTCGTCTTCCTCCGCGTGGATCGCCGCAAGGCCGCCGTGGCGCGCGAGTACCTTGAAAACTTCCCAGATGTCGCCGAAGCCGACCTTGCGGTCCGTGATCGACGGACGGATATTGGTGGTGAAGATTTTCACCGAGGGCAAGCCGGACTGCATCGCCTCCGGCAGTTCGCTCAACGTGCTCGGCGGGATCCTGCCGAAGAGGGTCACGTGAAACGAATAGTCGCAGTGGCACTGCGCGCGCCATTCCGCATCGCGCCGCTCGATCGCCTGCTCCAGCGTCTCGCCGGCATTCCAGACGGCAAAATCGATGAGCGTGGTCGTGCCGCCGAAGAGCGCGGCGCGGCTCACCGTTGCCGGCCCCGCGCTGAGCAGCGGCGGCCCGCCATCCTTGCCCGGCTGCACCGGCCAACTGCAGTGGATGTGCGGATCGATGCCGCCGGGCAGCACCAGCTTGCCGCTGGCGTCGATGATGCGCCCCGCGGGGACGCCTTGCAGTGCATTCGGCGCGGCGAGTGCGGCAATCTTTTCGCCTGCAACGGCGACATCCCGCAGATCGGCGCCCTCGGGGGTGACCGTCAGGCCATTGCGTATGATGAGGTCGAACATGCTTTCATTCCTTTTGCGTTCATATTGCGACTTCGCTTTGCTGCGCTCAATACGAACGGGCCTTTCACGGCAAACCGTGGGGGCGCAGTTGATGCGCGAGTTCGCCTACACTCGCCCATTTCTCGCAGCGGTCCACCATCTCCGCGGCGCACGCGATCCCATCGGGCGTGAGCACTTCACTGGCAAGCTCGCGGAATTTTGCGCGCAATTCGGTCGCTTCGAACGGCTGATGAAAATCGCCGCGGTGGCTTTCGACGGCATGCGTGGCTGTCCGGCCGTCTTTCAGCGTCACCGTGACGCGCGCGGGCCGCAGCCGCGGCGCGACGGCACTCATTGCCGCGTCTTCCACCACGTATACGCGCGGACGCAACGCAGCGATGAGCGGATCGCTCAACGCGGAATCATCGAGCGCACGATAACCTGCATTTCCCCGCACTACCATGGTCGCCGCGGCATGAGGGAGCGAATATTTGGAGGCGAAGTAATTGTGCGGGGCGGGATTGCGCATCACCGCAGCGAAACGATAGGTCGCCACGTCGATGCGCTCGATGTCCTGGGCGCGCGGCTGCAGTTGCTTCAGGACTGCCTGCAGACAATCGAGCGCGGGATGGATGGGATTGCAGCACGCGTACAGGCGGAAATAATTGCGCGTAATTTCCCAGCGCGTGCCGAGTTCTTCGAGGAGTATTGCGGGTTTGAAGCCGTCGCCCACCAGATTGCCGAGCGACTCTTCGATGGCATCGTCCTGCGCCTCGAACCCTGCGAGTGCCAGTTCGGGAGCGAGCACGCACGCGAATCCGCTCATGCCGCCCGCCACGTTGAGCGTGGTCGCGCCGGCCACCGCATTGGTGTAGCTCGGCGTCAATACCAGCGTGCTCGCGATACGCATTGCGAGGCTTACGCCGGCGGGATCGAAACCGCGCATGCGGGCGCCGGCTGCGGCAGCAGCGAGCAGCCCGACCTGGCCGTTCTGATGCGCGAGCGGGCGCGGCGTGAAAGCCGTCGAGAGGCGTCCCGCGACCTCGTAGCCGACGACCAGCGCAGTCAGCAATTCGCGACCGCTGCGCTCCGCCTGTTCGCCCACCGCGAGTATGCCGGGGAGCGTCTGCATCGCCGGCTGGCCCGTGATCAGACGCAATCCCTCGCACAACTCGATCGCGCGGCCGGCGATGCCGTTCAGCAGCGCGGCGGTGCGCGGTTCCTGGCTGGGCCAGCCGCGCGCGAGGACGGTCGCCCCGGAGCCGGCAGTGGCGGCGAGGCGCTCGCGCAGGCTTTGTACTTCAGGCCGCACCGAGCCGGCGAGAATCACGCCCAGCGTGTCGAGAAACACCAGCTTCGCGTGCCGCTGGACGGGTGCGGGTATGTCCTCCCATTTTGTGTCGGCGACGAAATGCGCCAGCTTCTCGATCGACTGTCCCATCGCTGTATCAGTCGAGCTTGATGCCGGCCTCGCGGATGATGCGCGTCCATTTGGCCACTTCGTCTCGCACGAAGCGTTCGAATTCGGCCGGCGTGCTGCCAACCGGCGTTGCACCTTGTTCGAGCGTGCGCTCGCGGATCGTCGCCGACTTCATCGCTTTTGAGACTTCGGCGCTCAACTGGTCGACGATTGCGGACGGTGTGCCGGCCGGCGCCATGAGACCGAACCAC
>DATFGD010000607.1:0-7672 GCA_035249725.1 Burkholderiales bacterium | reverse complement strand
CCTATGGCCACGCCGGCTCGTCAGGATGTCTCGCCGCATACTCTGGAACTCAGCCGTTACATCGCGAGCGCTGCACGCATGGCGCTGCCGCGCGAAGTCGTGGAGCGCGCGAAAATCCATCTTCTCGATACCTTCGCTGCGATGATTTCCGGATCGCGCCTCGCGCCGGGACAGACGGCGATGGCGTACGTGCGCAGACTGGGCGGCAAAGCGGAAGCCGGCCTCGTGGGGACCCGCATCGTCGCGTCGGCCGCGCATGCCGCGCTGGCGAACGGCATGTTCGGCCACGCGGATGAGACCGACGATACCCATCCGCCGTCGCTCACCCATCCCGGCACGAGCGTGGTGCCTGCCGCATTTGCAATCGGCGAGCGCAACCGCCTACCGGGGAAAACCGTGCTGCGGGCGATCGTCCTGGGGTACGACATTTGCGCGCGGCTGCTGCTCGCCTTGCAGCCGATGCCTTTCCTGCGCTCCGGCCATCATGCGGGCGCATTCGGCCAGTTGTTTGGCGCTACCGCCGCTGCCGCGGCGCTGCTCAAGCTCGATGCGCAGCGCGTCCGCTACGCGCTGTCCTACGCCGGGCAGCAGGCGGCGGGCCTTTACACGATGTTTCGCGATCCCGAGCACATCGAAAAGGCGTACGGCATGGGCGGCATGCCGGCACACAACGGCACGCAGGCGGCCTTGATGGCGGCGCACGGCTTTACCGGCGTCGAGGACGTCTTTTCCGGTGAACGCGATTTCTTCTACACCTTCGCCAAAGACGCGGACCGCGCCGAACTCATACGCGGGCTCGGGCACGATTTCGAAATCATGCGCGGCGGCATCAAGCGCTGGCCGGTCGGCGGCCCGATCCAGGGACCGCTGCACGTGTTGCGCGATCTCATGCGGGAACACGAATTCAATGCGGACGATGTCGTCGAGCTTATCGCCCGCATGCCGGACAAGGAACTGGAGATCGTCGATAACCGCGACATGCCCGACATCTCGGTCCAGCACCTCCTCGCGGTAATGCTGCTCGACGGCACCGTCACTTTCGCTTCGGCGCATGACTTCAAACGGATGAAAGACCCGCGCGTCTTGAAGCTGCGCGAACGCATCAAGGCGGTTGGCGATCCGGATCTGACCGATGCGCTGCGGCGGTGGCGCTGCGTGATGGAGGTGAGGCTCAAGGGTGGCCGCACACTCAAGCACCAGACCATGGCCGCCAAGGGCAGCTTCGAAAATCCGCTCACGCGCAAGGAAGAGGAGGAGAAGGCGCGCGATCTGATCGTGCCGATACTCGGCCGGCGCCGTTGCGGGGAATTACTCCTGGCGCTGTGGGATCTCGAGAAAGTGGAAGACGTACGGACGCTGCGCCCGCTCTACGGAAAATAGAGTCGTCTAGTCCACCTTCACACCGGCGCGCTTCACGACGTCGGCCCACTTCGCGCCCTCTTTCCTGATGTGCTCCGCGAACTGCCCGGGCGTGCCGCCGACGACTTCGTAGCCGAGCGCGACGAGCTTGCCGCCGACGGCCGGCGACGCGAGCGCCCGGTTGACGGCGGCATTGAGCCGGGCAACGATCGCCCTCGGCGTTCTTGCGGGCGCGATGATGCCGGCCCATGCAACCACCTCGAACCCCGGCAGGCCGGCTTCTGAAATGGTGGGAAGGTCGGGAAAAGCGACCGAGCGCTTGCGGCTCGTCACCGCGAGCCCGCGCAGCTTGCCTGCTTTCACATGCGGCTCGATCGATGCGACGCTGTTGAACATGAGGTGCACGCGTCCCGCCATGATTTCAGTCATCGCGGTCTGGACCGCCTTGAATGGCACGTGCACCATCCTGGTGCCGGTCATGAGCATGAACAATTCGGCGCTCAAGTGGAAGGTCGTGCCGCTGCCGCTCGACGCGAATAGCAAGCCGCCGGGATTTTTCTTTGCGTAATCGACCAGATCCGGGACCGATTTCACAGGAAGCGCGGGCGTGACCGCAAGCAGATTGGGCGTAAAGTAATACTGCACCACCGCCTGAAAGTCCTTCTCCGGATCGTAGGGGAGCTTCGGCACGAGGCTGCGCATGACCGCCAGTCCGGGCAGCGTCCCCTGTCCGATCGTGTAACCGTCGGGCGCCGCCTTCGCGATCAGCTCGGTCCCGATGATTCCGCTCGCCCCGACCCGATTATCGACGACGAATTGCTGTCCCAACTGCCGGGTGAGCTCCGCCGTCAGGATGCGCGCGGTGATGTCCGGCGATCCTCCCGGCGCGGATGGCACGATGTACCGTACCGGCCGCTCGGGATAGGCCGCGGCGGTGGCCAACGCCGAAGCGCAAGCTCCAAGCACCGCGCCCGCCACCAGGGTTGCTCGAAACATGACGCAAATGGAGCGCTTCCGTACAACTGACAACTCCCAAGTGGTGGTCATTTCGCCTCGCTTCTATGCTATTCCGCCTTGATGGCCGCGCTCTTGATGACTTCGGCCCACATCGCTGTTTCCGCCTTGATGCGTTCGCTCAACTGCTGCGGTGAACTGGTTTCGGCTTCCAGGCCCTGTCGTGACATTGCCTGTTGAACATCGGATAAGGCGACGGCTTTGACCGCCTCGTCGTGCAGCCGCCTGACGATTGCGGCCGGCGTCTTCCCGGGTACAAGCAAGGCGTACCACGAGGTCACATTAAATCCCGGAAAACCTGATTCGGCGAGCGTGGGCAACTCCGGGGCGACTTTCGAGCGTTTAGCGCCGGTCGTCGCGAGCGCCTTCAGCTTGCCGGCCTCACGTGCGGCATGGAGGACGCGACGCTGCCGAAGATCACGTGCGCTTCGCCGGCGAGCACGGCCGCCGCGGCCGGACCGCCGCCTTTATACGGGAGATGCACCATGTTGACGTCGGCGCGTTTCTTGAAGAGTTCAGCAGCGAGATGGAGCGGACTGCCCACGCCCGCCGAGGCATAGTTCAGAGTCTTGGGGTTCTGCTTCGCAAGCACAGTCAATTCCTTCACGGTGCCCGCTTTCACGCTCGGATGAATCACGAGAATGTATTGCGCGGTTGCAAGCAACGACACCGGCTGAAAATTCTTCTCGACGCTCCAGCGCAGCTTGTAGAGGCTGGGATTGACCGTCAACACGGTGCTGAATCCCATGAATACGGTGTGACCGTCCGGCGCGGCATCGGCGACGATTTCGGCAGCGAGATTGCCGGCCGCGCCCCCGCGGTTGTCCACGACCCAGGTCTGTCCCAGTGCATCGCTCAGTTTGGGCGCGATGATGCGCGACAGCGTGTCCGCCCCACCGCCCGCCGCGAAGGGCACGACCAGCCGCACCGGGCGCGTGGGGTACTGCACGGCGGCAGCTCCATGCACCAGAGCGGGCAACGCCACTGCCGCGAGGAAGAAACAAATCGCGGAAACGTTGCGCAAGTGCGGAGTCGGGTTCATGTCGCGATTCCTCCTCGTGTCGCTTTATTAACGGTAAGCCGCACGATTTCCCCGGCATCCTGCACGTTTTCCAGATGCCATAGTCGTTCCAGCAACCGGTCCGTCCGGTCCGACGTAAGCACTTTTGCAGAGAGCTTGCGGAATTTTTCTTCGACTTCCGATTCGGACATGGGGTTTCGCCAGTGCCCCTTGTGATACTCGACCACCGCGGTGTAACGGGCGCCGGAATGGGTCACCAGCACAAGCTTGCACCACATCGCTTCTGGCATCCGCCGGTCCGCCTCTTCGGAGGCCCGCGCTTTCACGCGTCTGGTCAGCGCGCGTATCGCCGGATCGTGCAGGGACGCTTCATCGAAGTGATGGGCTTCGACCGTTCCATGTACGAGCGCCACCGCAACCGTGTACGGCATGCTGTGGTCCGCGGTCTCGCGTGTCTGCGGTTCCCATTTGTCCGGATCGCCGGCCATGAGGCGGATCGCAGTGCTGACCGTCTCGATCTGCACTTCGGCGATCTCATCGCAGGAACGGATATTTGCGCGCACCTGAAGCGCCGCCTCGACCACCGTCTGCGAATACTGTCCGAGCGGAAAGCGTTTGATGCTGCACTCCATGATCTTGAACGGGTGCTCGCGCCCGCCCAAGCCTGACAAGGCGAACGACTGGCGCGTCACCGCCTTGAAGTAGCCACCCACGCCCTCGAAGATCGGAGCGGGACCGGTCATGCCCCGTTCGGCGAGCAGCGCCGCGAAAACGGCATTGCGGCTCGCGTTGGCGTACGCGCAACCCTTCCACATCGAGACGTGGCCGATGCGCGTCTGGTAGAGCGCAATGTTGGGCGCGATGCCAAGGTTGAAGGCCTGGGCGATCGCCGGCTCGGATAACCCGAGGAGCTTCGCCGCGGCAGCGGTACTCGCCATGCAGCCTACGGTCACGTGATCCCATCCGAGCGGTTTCAAGTCCACGGTGTCGCATATGCGGCAGAAGATCTCGTAGGCCAGTACGGTGGCGACGATCGCATCTTTCCCGCTGCGGCGTCTCCATTCCGCCAGGGACAGGACCGCGGCGATGCTGTCGCTGGGGTGTCCCGATTCGCCGGTGCTGGTATACCCGTCGTTGAAGTCGAGAAAGCGGATCATCACGCCGTTGGCGAACGTGGCGAGATCGGGGCTCGTGCGTTCACCGCTCACCATCACGCTCGCCGGCCGGCGGCTCGTCACTTCGCCAGCCAAATCGCGCGCGATCCGAGCCGGTTCGCTGTCGTAGCCGCCGAGCGCACAGCCCACCGTGTCGACAATAAGCCGCTTCGCCTGATGCACCGCTTCAGGCGGCAGGTCTCCAAAGCTCAGCGCTGCGGCGTACGCGCTCAACTGCTCGACGAGGGTCGTCATGTTGTGCGGCCCGATGTGCGGTTTATCGATGTTACAACATGACCGATAGCGCCCAAGCGTCGTAAATTAGCAACAGCCCGGTTTTGCTCCGCGTTGTCGGTATAATCCGCCGGAATTTGCTTTTCGGTAGGTGATGCCAGGTAATACTATTCGCCCCGTTCCGTGGTGGCGACGCACGTCCACACTGCTCGTGGCAGGTGCGGTTTTCGGGGTGACGCTCACCCTCGTTCTCCTCGTCGCCGGCGAAACGCAGTCCTCGACACTCCAGGCCCGGTACTTTTCCTCGGTCGCATCCGACGTCAAATTCTGGCTCGAACCCGGTTCCAGCCCGTCGATCCGCTTTCCCCAGAAAGGACCGTACGACCAGCGTCTGGGATACAGCGAGCTGCCCACATTCCTGCAGAAGCTGCAGGCCAAGGGCTACCGCATCGAAAAGCAGGCGCGCCACTCCACCGCGCTGCGCGAGTTGATCGAAGACGGTTACTTTCCGCCCTATCCGGAAAAAAGCCAGGCGGGCCTGCGCGTGCTCGACTGCGGCGGCGAGCCGCTCTTCGTGTCCAATCATCCGGAGTACGTTTACGCGGAATTCGGCGCCATCCCGCCGCTGGTGGCAAATACGCTGCTCTTCATCGAAAACCGCGAGCTGCTCGAACAGGATCATCCGCACCGCAACCCGGCGGTCGAGTGGGGACGCTTCGCCAAGGCGATATTCGAGCAGAGCATCAAGATCATAGACTCGGACTACGATGCGCCCGGAGGCAGCACGCTTGCGACGCAGATCGAAAAGTACCGCCATTCTCCGGGCGGCATCACCGCTTCCATCCAGGAAAAATTCCGGCAGATGGTCTCCGCCTCGCTGCGCGCGTATGCGCAGGGGCCGGATACGACGCAAAGGCGCCGCCAGATCGTGGTGGACTACCTCAATACCGTTCCGCTCGCGGCAGCACCGGCCTATGGCGAAGTGAACGGGCTGGGAGACGGTTTGTGGGCGTGGTACGCCGCGGACTTCAGGACGGTGAATGCACTGCTCAAGCGCACCTCTAAACCAGGCGATGCGGAACTCGCCGATCAGGCGCGCGCCTATCGCCAGGTATTGAGCCTGCTCATCGCGCAGCGCCGGCCATCGTATTTTCTGGGCCCGGGACGCGCACAGCTTGCTACGCTCACCGACAGTTACCTGCGCCTGCTCGCGAGCGCCGGCATGCTGTCGCCCACGCTGCGCGATGCGGCGTTGCAGGCGAAAGTGTCGTTCCGTGACGAATCGTCCGTGCCCTACGCGATGGACGTGCGTTCGTGGAAAGCGGCGAACGCGGTCCGCACCCGCCTCCTGTCGCTGCTCGAAACGCCGCGCCTCTACGATATCGACCGCCTCGATGTGACGGCAAGCAGCACCTTCGATGCCGGCATACAAGACGCGGTGACCGCGACGCTGAAGCGCCTGCGCGATCCGGAATTCGCGAAGGCGTCGAAGCTGCGCGAACCGCGTCTGCTGGGCAACGCCGACCCGTCCAAAGTGCTCTATAGTTTCACGCTCTACGAACGCGGCGAGGATGCGAATCTCGTGCGCGTGCAGACCGACAATTTCAACCAGCCGTTCGACATCAACGAGGGAACGAAACTGGAGCTGGGTTCCACGGCCAAGCTACGCACCCTCGCGACCTACCTCGAACTCATCGCATCGCTGCACGAGCACTACAGCCCGCTTGCCGCGGAGGAACTGCGCCAGGTCAAGATCGGCCGGCGCGACCGGCTCACGCGGTGGGTCATCGACTACCTGCTCAAGGACAACGAAGCGGATCTTGCCGCCATGCTCGAGTCAGCAATGGAAAGACGCTATTCGGCGAGCCCCGCAGAGCAGTTCTTCACCGGCGGCGGCGTCCATACGTTTGCGAACTTCCGGCGCGAGGAGAACGGGAAAGTGCCAACGGTACGCGAAGCGCTGCGCGATTCGGTCAATCTGGTCTTCATCCGGCTGATGCGCGACATCGTCGATCACTATATGTACCGCGAGCCCGATTCGCCGGCGCGGGTGCTGGAAGATTCGCGGCACCCGCGGCGCGCCGATTACCTCGCCCGCTTCGCCGACCAGGAAGGGCGCGAGTTCGTCCGCCGCTTCCATCGCAAGTACCGCGACATGAATCCCGACCAGGCATTGGAAACACTGCTTCACGGCGTGCGCCCGACGCCGGTGCGGCTTGCCGTCATTTTCCGATCGGTGACACCCCAAGCCGGAGCCGAAGCTTTCGCCGAATTTCTGAAGGCGCACCTGCCGGCGTCCAGGATGTCGGACCAGGAGATCGCGAAACTGTATGAGCGTTACGCGCCTGATCGCTACTCGCTCGCCGACCGCGGTTATCTGGCGCGCGTCCATCCGCTGGAATTGTGGCTGGTCGCGCACCTGCGGCACAATCCGAAAGCCGGCCTCGTGCAAACGATTGCGGCCAGCCGCGAGCAACGGCAGGAAGTGTATGCCTGGCTCTTCAAAACGCATCAGAAGAATGCGCAGGACATCCGCATCCGCGCGCTGCTCGAAGTCGAGGCATTCGTGGAGATACACCGTCACTGGCGCCGCGTCGGCTACCCGTTCGAATCGCTGGTACCTTCTTTGGCCACATCGATCGGCGTGTCGGGCGACCGGCCGGCTGCGCTTGCGGAACTGATCGGCATCATCGTCAACGGCGGCGTGCGCTATCCCACGATCCGCATGGAGGACCTGCATTTCGCCGCAGCGACGCCGTATGAGACCTCCCTCAAGCGCACGCCGGCCGCGAGCGAGCAGGTCATGAAACAGGAAGTCGCCGCGACGCTGCGCCGCGCGCTCGCCGGTGTCGTGGAATCGGGAACTGCACGCAGAGTGAAGGGCGCGTTT
>DATFGD010000606.1:0-4379 GCA_035249725.1 Burkholderiales bacterium | reverse complement strand
GCGCTGCCGGTGAGTTCGATGCTCGGAAGGAGCGCCGCGCGCGCGGCCGCGACGTTGCCGTTTGCCGCGGCGACCTGCGCTTCGGCTGCCGCCAGATCCGGCCGGCGCACCAGCAACTCGGCTGGCAACCCGGGATTCACTTCCGGGATACGCAGGTCGGAGAGGCTCGCTGCCCCGATGTTGAAGCCTTCGGGAACGCTGCCGATGAGGACGGCAAGCGCAGCAAGCGTCTGCTTCTCGAGCTGTTCGAGCGGAAGCAACGCCGCTCGCTGCGAGAAGACCTGCGCCTGCTGGCGTTCGACGTCGAGTTGCGAGGCGGCACCATTGCGCGCACGAACTTCCACCAGCGACTGAACGCGCTCTGCAATGGCGAGGTTTTCACGCGCGATACCGAGCCGGCCGCGCAGCGAGAGTATCTCGAAATAGCTCGTGGCAACACCGGTCACGAGCGTCAGGCGTGCGGCGTCCCGATCGAATGCGGTCGCGCGATACGAGGCGTCTGCTGCACGCACGCCGGCCGCGTTGCGACCCCACACGTCCAGCTCGTAGCTCGCGCTGAAGGCGACGTTGCTCGAATCGGCGCGGCGGGACGCGGCGCCTTCGCTGTCCGTCACGCGCCGTGACGAACCCGCACCGACGCTCAGCACCGGAAAGAGCGATGCGCCCGCCACCTGAACCTGCGCTTCCGCCTGGCGCACGCGTTCCGCCGCGATGGCGAGATCGGGGCTGCCGGCAAGCGCCGCATCCACGAGCTGCTTGAGCTCGTCGGAATTGAACGCGCTCCACCACTGGGCCGAGAGCGGCGCGGTGGATTGTGCCGCCGCTTCGTTCCATTGGGCGGGTGTGCTCACATCGGGCTGCAACGTTGGGCTCACGGTTGCGCAGCCGGTCAATGCGATCGCGACTGCGACGGAGAGGGTTCTCTTCGAAAGCGTGTTCATGATGGACCTCACTCGGAAGCCAGCGCGACGACGGGGTCGAGCCCCGCCGCCTTGCGGGCGGGCATGTAACCAAAGACAAGTCCCGTGGCGAATGCGCAACTGAACGCAAGCACGACCGGGAAAACGGAAAACTTGACTGGCGTGCCGAGCGCCGCGATCGCGGCCGCCGCGCCCAGTCCGCCGATCACGCCGATCGCGCCCCCGAGCGCGCTCACGGCCAGGGCCTCGGCGAGGAATTGCTGCAGGATGTCGCGCATGCGCGCACCGGTCGCCATGCGCACGCCGATTTCGCGGGTGCGTTCGGTCACATTGACCAGCATGATGTTCATGACCCCGATGCCGCCGACAAGGAGCGAGATCGCGGCAATCGAGCCGAGGAGGATCGTCAACGTGTTCTGCGTTTCGGTCGCCGTCTCGAGGAGCGACGCCATGTTGCGGATCTGGAAGTCCACCGTGCGATGGCGGCCCTCGAGCGTTTGCGAAACGGCCTGCTGCGCTTCATCGATGCGCGAGACGTCATCGACGGCAACGGTGATGTTGCGCAGGAAGCGTTGGCCGAAAAGCCGCAATCCCCCGGTCGTATAGGGCACGAAGACGACGTCGTCCTGATCGGAGCCATTGGGAGACGCACCGCGCTCGCTCGCAACGCCTATGACCTGGAACAGCACGTTCTTGAGCACGACATGCTTGCCGAGCGGATCCGTGCCGTCGGGAAAGAGATTGCTCGCGACGGTCTGCCCCAGTACGACCACCGGCGCATAGCTGCGCACATCGGCCCGCGAGAAGAACGTACCGCGCGCGATGGGCCAGTTGCGGGCGATCGGGAAATCGGCCCCGGTCGAGGTCACCTGCGTCTGGTAATCGATGTTGCCGTAGCGCGCGGTAACGCTGCCGCCGAGTTCGGGCACCGCGGCGAGTATGTTGGGCAGCGCGGCGATCGCATCGGCGTCCTCGGGCGTCATCGTGGCGACGCTGCCGCCGGCTGCACCGCGGCTCGATCCGAGCGGACGCACCAGCAGCAGATTCGTGCCCATGCCGCTGATGCGGTCGATCACCTGCTGCTTGGCGCCGTCGCCCACCGCGAGCATGGCGATCACCGAACCGACGCCGATCACGATGCCGAGCAGCGTCAGCGCCGTGCGGAAGAGGTTGGAGCGCAGCGCCCGGCCCGCGGTCTTTACGGCCTCCATGACGCCGCGCACGCCGAGCCCTTGGTCGCCGTCAGAAGCGGAAAGCAACGGCGCCGATTGCCCGGGGCGCACGGCGGATCCGGGATCGGCGACGATGAGACCATCGCGGATTTCGATCACGCGATGCGCATAGCCGGCCACTTCCTGCGAGTGCGTGATGACGATGACGGTGTGCCCTTTGTGCGAGAGATCGTTCAGCAGGGCGAGGACCTCCACGCCGCTCTTGCTGTCGAGCGCACCCGTGGGCTCATCGGCGAGGATGATCTGGCCGCCGTTCATCAACGCGCGCGCAATCGATACGCGCTGCTGTTGTCCACCCGAAAGCTGGTTCGGTTTGTGGTCCAGGCGCTCCGTGAGCCCGAGCGTTTCGAGCAGCGATTCGGCGCGCGTCCTGCGCTCTGCGCGCGACATGCCGGCGTAGATCGCCGGGATCTCGACGTTCTCGGTCGCGCTCGCACCCGCGATCAGGTTATAGCTCTGGAAGACAAAGCCGAATGCCTCGCGGCGCAGGCGCGCGAGCTCATCGCGGCCGAGACCCGAGACATCCTCCCCCATGAAGCGATACGTACCCTCCGTCGGGCGGTCGAGACAGCCGAGGATGTTCATAAGCGTCGACTTGCCGGATCCCGACTGGCCGACGATCGCGACGAACTCCCCGGGATAGATCTTGAGGTCGATGCCGTGCAGCACCTCGACCGCAAGATCGCCGTTGCGATAGGTCTTCGTGACGCCCGCCAGTTCGATCAGCGGTACGGCGGATGCCGTGTTCGAGAGGACGGTCAGATGTTTTTCCGGTTCGCGTTTCATATGCGGGGCTGCATCCTGGGTGCATTGGCCGTCGCGGTGCGCGGGCGGTTCGGGGACGCAGGCGCCGTGGTGCCGGTGACGACTTTCTCGCCCGGCTCGAGGCCGGCGAGGATCTGCGCCGACACGCGGCTCACCACGCCGACCTGAACCTTGCGCTCTTCGATCGCGCCCTCACCGTCCATGACCCGCACCATTGCGCTGCCATTCGCGAAGCGGCTGCGATCCGGGTTCTGCTGGGCGGTGCGGCGCTCGCCTTTGGCTTCGGCATTGGCGGCACGGCGCGGCTCACCCGATTGGGAACGTGCGCCGGCGGGACGCAACGCTGCGACCGGAACGTGCACCGCATCCTTTGCCTGTGCCGTCACGAAGAAAATCTGCGCCGTCATCTGCGTCATGAGCGCACCGTCGCGGTTCTCCACGTCGAACAGCGCGTTGTAGAGCACGACGTTGTTCACGATCTCCGGTGTGGGGTTGATTTGACGCAGTTTCCCCGTCCAGCGCTTGCCCTGGCTGCCCAGCGTCGTGAAGTAGACATCCATTCCCAGGCGCAGGCGCGACACATCGGCCTCCGAAACCTGCGATTGCACGGTCATGGTGGAGAGGTCGGCGACGCGCAGAATGATCGGCGCCTGCTGATTGGCGTTGAGCGTCTGGCCCTGCTTCGCGCTGATCGACACTACGGTGCCGGCCATCGGCGCGTAGATCTTGGTGTAGCCCAGGTTCGCTTCGTTGCCGCGCAGGCTCGAGCGCGTCTGCTCGACCTGGGCTTTCAGCACGTTGATCTGGGCTTTGGCCGACTTGAGCGCCGCCTCTGCGCTTTGCAGCGCTTCCTGGGTGGTCGCCTGCTCCTTCATCATGTTGAGCTGACGCTGGTGCTGCTGCTCGGCGAGCGCGAGCTGCGCCTGGCGATCGCTCAATTGCGCGGCCAGCGTGTTGATCTGCGCGCGGTCGGCGTCGACTCGCGTGCGGTACACCGTTGGATCGATTTCGGCGAGTAACTGGCCTTTTTCCACGCGGTCGCCGATATTGGCGTGGAGGGTCTTGAGCTGCCCCGAAACCTGCGTGCCGACATCCACGTAGTCGCGGGGTTGCAGAATGCCGGTCGCCGTTACGGCATCCTCGATGTCGCCGCGTTGTACGAGGGCCGTGGTATAGCGCGATGCGCCGTTGCCCGCGCCATTCCACGCGCTCCAGGCGTAGTAGCTGCCGCCGATCAAAGCAGCGATGGCAGCGAAAGAGGCTACCGCACGCGCAATACGCTTACTTCTGGTGCGACTGCTACCGTTGCGCCCATTTGGTCTGGTCATCGGCTGCAATTGCTTTTCTTCGCTTTTGTCCATGGTCGTCGGTGTTTCGTGGTTTTCCATGGCGTGCAGTGTGCGGTTCCAAAGCGCATGGAATGTGAATCGAATAAGGAAGTTTTGTAACGGCCTGTAGCCGG
>DATFGD010000605.1:0-3126 GCA_035249725.1 Burkholderiales bacterium | reverse complement strand
ACGTTCGAACGCTTCGCCAGCGGTTTGACCTGGGGCGGCTGCCCGGCAGGCTCTGAGGGCATCGCGTCGAATACAGCCCGCGAGCGTGAGCTGACCGTTCTCAGCAATCACGAGGCCGCCATATCCGCCCGCAAACGAAATCACGGGCAGCAGACCGGGTGCCAGCTGCGAGCCACTGAAATTCGCTTTGAACGCGAAGAGGTCGCGAGACCTCATGGCGGCGTGCCGAGTGCCGCCGGGACCAGTGTCCCATGAGCCATTGGCCATGATTACGACCGGTGCTCGCAATTCGGCGCGTCGAGCCGTAGGACGCGCTTCAATGCTGCACCGAAAGGCGCCTGCGCTACCATGAATTGCGCGCATGGACCACGGCTGCAAGACCATGACACCCTGCTCGCGCGCACGGTCGAGCAGTAATGTATCGAATGATTCGCGTCCCAGGGCGCGCCCCCATGGATGGCGGGCATTTGGCACCGCCGGTAAAGGCGCGGCCACGACGCGATCACCACAATATACGGCGACCTTCCGCAACTCGGGCCCAGCCAGCTTGTGGAACGTTCCGCCAATCCCCAGCGCGGTGAGAAGCGGTAGGTTGCTCGCGCCAATGCAGGCACCACAAACCTTGCGTCGGGGGAAAGTCTGCTTTTCTATCAACGCTACCGACCATCCCGCGGAGGCAAGCAGTATTGCGGCTGTGCTGCCCGCCGGCCCAGCGCCGACAATGATGGCGTGATAATCCGTCTTCACGTCTGCGCTCGCCGCACGGCGGCAAACGTGTGCGAAAAGAGCCGTGCATCCGTTTCGCTTGTTCGCCATTCTCCATTGTTGGGCCAACATGCCGAAAGCTCACGGTCGCGAAATCCCGCCCGCACGCTCAGCACGGCGTCGCGACGCGTTACCGCATTGGCGCCGAGAGCTCCGACAAGATGGCTGCCTAGCAGCGAGACTTGCGCCCGCCGTGGCTCACAAGCGATGAAACATTCAGTAACCTGGGCGATTGCGCGGAACAAACGCGCCACAGCATCCGTTTCGAAATGGTGCACGAAGAGATTGGCGACGATGGCGTCGTAGCGCCGATGATGTTCGCCTGCCAACCAGGCGAAAACATCCATGGCGGCAGCGTGCACCGTCCAGCCGAGTTTAGCAAATGCCGATCGCGTCCGGACGTTCATGAGATTCTGCCGGTCGACTAGGATAAGCGTGACGCCTGGCCAACTAAGTGCTCGACGCCTGGCGAGCCGCAGAAACAGCGAACCATCTCCGGCTCCCAGCTCGGCAATGCGCAATGGCGGGCGCGTAAGCGAGCCGTTCAACAGCGAATCGAGGATCAGTCTGTTGCCCATGATTCGATTGATACGTCGAAGGTCACGCCGCGAGCGGATCGCCTGCGGGTCGTCCTCGCGCAGATGATCGAGGGTCTCCGCTTTCACGCAGCGTCCGACGAGCATCGTGCTCATTCGCCTATACCCACGGCGAGCAGCGCGCCGTGACACACGAATCCGGCGCCGAATGCAGACATCCACCACCATCCGTGCGGGGCGTTGTCTTCGAGTGCGGCCTTAAGGACGAAGTAAACGAAGGCGCTGCTCATATTGCCGTATTCATCGAGAACCGCCGCGCTGTATCGAAGGTCGTCGACCGAGAGTCCGATGCGGTCACGCAGCGCCTGCAAAACATCGCGGCCGCCCGCATGCATGATCCAAGCCGCGATGTCGCAGACCGTAAGCTGAACGCCCGCTAGCTCGGTTTCGAGCACGGTCTGCGCATACTCGGCTGCGAGGGTGGGCACTGGGCGGGTGAGGATATTGCGTAGCATGCCCGCGCGGTGCTCGAAGCGCAGTGCATCGCGCTGGCCGGGTTCGAGGACGGAGCTGCTCCCGCGCCACTCGATGTGTCGCTGGTGCACCAGCGGTCGCGCGCTCAGCACTGCAGCACCAGCGCCGTCGCCAAAAAGGCAGGCACTGACCAGCACGCCAGGGTCGTTGTCCAGGTACATGGCCGCGCTGCTGACTTCGACGCACACTGAAAGCACATGTTGGCTGGCGCTGGCGGCAATGAGCGCATCCGCAAGCCGCATGTTGGGCAACGCCGCGCCGCATCCCTGGCCTACCAGGTCGAACGTCTGGACATTCGCGCGCAAACTAAGTCTTTCGGCGAGATAGCTTGTAAGGCCGGGACAGAGATATCCGGTACAGGTGCTGACCACAATGGCATCGATGTCGGCGGCTCCAACGCCGGCGTCACGCATCGCTCTGGCAGCCGCATCAGTCGCGAGCGTTGGCGCATGCGTCGCGAACCGACGCTGCAGCGTGTCCGGATCAATTGCGAATACTTCCGCCAAAGAGTCAAGCGCAAGGTGGCGAGACGAAATTCCGTTGTCACGCAGCAGGACGGTCTCGGCAATCGCATGCGAGCGACGGTCGAGGCGCGCAAACCACTCGGACTCTCGGAAGGCGATCCAGCATTCCGATTTGGTATATCGCCGAGGAGGTGTTGCAGTGCCGATGCCCGTGAAGAACATTTAGCTCCTCGCTCGCTCAATAGGTGCGCTGCTGGACGCACCAACATCTGTATGTTCCTTGTCGAGGCCGCCAGGTTCCTGTCAGTTTGAAGGTGACTGCTTGGAGGCTGGCACGTGATTCTCCGTACGAAAATCTCGTTGGCATTTCAAATACCGGAAGAAAGTATCAGCTTTGGGTAAATCGCGGCCATTTATTCTCGATGTCCCGCGCCTGCTTCATTGTCGAGTCGCGACCTGGCGATCTGCGGCTCGTGGCCGCCAGTTGAGTTTATCAGGAGTCTGGTGCCGAACCCCGAGGCGGGGACGCTTGAACTCCTGGCCCCGAACACCACTGCATCTCCCGCATCTCGTCGGCCGTCACGCCGCCGACCCTGCGGAATGACTTCGACTGCGGCAGATCGACGAAGGGCAGTCATTGATATGGTGCTGCTTCAGCGCCGGTTGGCCGTGCTCGTGCAGAGCACGAAGTGCGTCCAGCACGATCGAGGCTGCCTCCGTTCGTCGCGCCCGTTGGAGGTCAAGCGCAAAGATACAAACCTTTTGACATCCCGTCGGTACTTATCAACGGTCTTAGCCGGTCTTAGCCGGATATCGGATGAAGTGTG
>DATFGD010000604.1:0-2670 GCA_035249725.1 Burkholderiales bacterium | reverse complement strand
AAGCTGCTCCACCGGAAAGAAAACGCCGCAGACCAGCATCATGGGCGTAATGACCAGCGTGAAGTAGTACATGAAGAAATCGTAGCTCGGCGACAGTGCCGTCATGATGAGCCCGAGGCCCGCGAAGGCAAGGCCGGTCAGGAAGATGAGCGGCACGACGAGCAGCGCGTGAGGCGAAACGACGAGTCCCAGCGCCCAGGCGACCAGGAGCACCGCCATGCCGGAAAGAAAGCTTTTGCTCGCAGCCCAGGCGACTTCGCCCAGCACGACGTCGTCGAGCGTGATCGGTGCGTTGAGGATCGCATCCCAGGTCTTCTGCACGTGCATGCGGGAGAAGCCGGAGTACATGACCTCGAACGAGGCGCTCATCATGGTGCTGGAACAAACCGTCCCGGCGGCGAGAAACGCGATATACGACATCCCGCCCACTTCGGGCAGCATGGCGCCGAGCCCGTAGCCCAGGCCCAGCATGTACAGCATCGGATCTGCGAGGTTGCCGAGGATGGATGGCATCGCGAGCTTGCGCCAAACCAGCCGGTTGCGGCGCCACACGTGGATGAACCGCCCGCTCAATCCGGGCAGCGCCAGTTCCTTCGAAGTCATCTCGTCTATTGATCCTCGTGCAAATGGTTGACAACCATCTGCGCCACAAATCTCCCCTCGCCCGCACTGCGGGAGAGGGGCGGGGGTGAGGGCAGAGCGTCGATAGTCATTTTTTACGACGCTCGCTAGTCGCGCAACTCGCGACCGGTCAGCTTGAGGAACACATCTTCGAGATTCGCCGGACGATGGAGGTAACGCAGGTCCTCGCGCCGGTCGAGATCGTGCACCAGTCCGTCCGCGTCGTGCGTATAGCAGAAAATCGTCTCGCCGGTGCGCTCGCAGCGCTCGGCGGTTCGAGCGCCGACTTGGGCAGCCCAATTTTCCGCATTCTCCCCATAGACCTCCACGACCTGCGGTTCGATGTGCCGCTCGATCAGCGCGCGCGGGGCGCCTTCGGCGATGATGCGGCCGTGATCCATGATGGCGAGACGATGGCAGAGGCGTTCCGCCTCGTCCATGAAATGGGTTGTCAGGAATATCGTCTTGCCCTGATTGAGCAACTGGCGCAGCCGTGCCCAAATGAGATGCCGTGCCTGCGGGTCGAGGCCGGTGGTCGGCTCGTCCAGAAACAGCAGGTCCGGATCGTTGATCAGGGCGCGCGCCAGCGTCAGGCGTCGTTTCATGCCGCCGGAAAGCGCCTGGATGCGCGCGTCCGCGCGTGCAGCGAGTCCGGCAAACTCCAGCAGCGCCGGGATGCGTTCGTGGACTTGCGTTCCGTTCAGTCCGAAGTAACGGCCGTATACCAGCAGGTTCTCGCGTACCGTGAAGTCCGGATCGAGGTTGTCGAGCTGCGGCACGATCCCCACGCGCGCCCGCGCTTCACGCGCACGCTGCGGAACCGGCAAACCCAGCATCGTGATTGCCCCACTGTCCGGATGGCTCAATCCGAGGCAAAGCTTCAGCGTCGTGGTCTTGCCGGCGCCGTTGGGGCCGAGCAGTCCGAAACATTCGCCGGCCCGCACTTCCAGATCGATGCCCGCAATCACCACCCGGGCGCCGTAGGCCTTGCTCAGGCCGCTGACACGCAGTTGCTCCATGGGATCGGTTCTAGTGGCAATACGCGAGCACGATGCGCGACAGCAGCGACAGGCGACCGTGAAAGAAATGCTCGCCACCCGGCACCACGACCACCGGCAGATTCTGCGGGCGTGCCCAGTCGAGCACCGCGCCGAGCGGCACCACGTCGTCGCGCTCGCCGTGAATCACGAGCGTGTTCGCCGGCACGGTTTCCGTGGCGAAACGGTTGACGGCCGGCGCGACCAGGATGAGGCGCGCGGCCGCCACGCGGCGCGCGACCTGCGACTGTACAAAACTTCCGAATGAGAATCCGGCGAGCACCAGCGGCAGTTCGCCATAGCGCTGCTTCGCATACTGCACGACGACGAGCAGGTCCTCCGTCTCCCCGCGGCCCTCGTCGTGCACGCCTTCGCTCGAGCCTGCACCGCGAAAGTTGGGACGCATCACAACGTAATCAAGCGAGAAAAAAGCCTTCGCGAGCGTCGTGACCACTTTGTTGTCCTTGGTGCCGCCCTGCAATGGGTGAGGGTGGGCGATGAGCGCAAAGCCGCGCCGCTGGTCGCCGGGATCGTTGATGTCGGTCTCGATTGCACCGGCCGGCCCTGCGATCCGTGCGCGCTCCAACGTTGAAGCGTGCATCGGCCGCACTTCTGTGGATGCCATGCTGTTACTAAGCGACGGCGACGCGCGGGGCCGATTGCTTGCGCTGCACGGGGCTATATGCGCAGGCGCTCGACAATGCGGCCACGCTGCAGATGCTCGTGAATGATCTCATCGATGTCGTCCCGGTCCACATAGGTGTACCACACGGCTTCCGGGTAGACTACGATCACCGGCCCGCGTTCGCAGCGGTCGAGACAGCCGGACTGGTTGATGCGAACTTTGCCCGGTCCGTTCATCTTCAGTTGCCTGATCCGGTCCTTGGCATACTCACGCATCGCCTGAGAACCGAAGTCGCTGCAGCACCGTGCACCGGCTTCATGCTGTTTGCAGCAGAAAAAGACGTGCCGCTTGTAATGACTCAAATCAGTTCCTCAAACCCATTCGGAC
>DATFGD010000603.1:0-3917 GCA_035249725.1 Burkholderiales bacterium | reverse complement strand
TCGAGCCATACTGTGCTCGCGGATTTCGACGGCATAGCGGAATTTCACACGCCCCACGGTCACCATCACATCTCCGAATTTACGCATCTGCTGATCGGTGCAGAGCTCGGGCGTCGCTTGCTGGCGAAATAAATCCAGCTTGATCGCCACGCACTGGCAGTCGAAGCCTCGATGACGGTCGATGCTGCCTCGCGAGAGATGTGCGCCGTTGACCCGAATGGACTACGCCCCATGCTGGCGCGCGCCTATGGGTATCAAGCCGTTACGGCATGCTTACCCGATCATCCGCCGCCTGCTATTCCCGGGCAAATGGCGGCGGACGCGGTCTAGCCAAAGGAAAAACGAGCCATGAAAATCAGTGTGTTGGGTCTGGGCTATGTAGGGGCGGTGTCCGCCGCGTGCCTTGCGCGCGACGGCCACGAAGTCATGGGCGTCGATCCCAACGAAGTTAAAGTCGACCTCATCAGCAGTGGTAGATCACCGATCGTGGAACCGAGACTTGCCGACATCATTGGCAGGGCGGTCGGGGACGGCCGGCTATATGCGACGACGGACGTCATCGCGGCGGTGCGAGACAGCGATCTCGCATTGATTTGCGTCGGGACCCCAAGCCTGAGGAATGGCGGGATAGACCTGCAATACGTTCGGCGCGTATGTGAGCAGATCGGTGCGGCGCTGCGCGAGCACCCGGGCGCGCCGGTGGTGGTGATGCGCAGCACGTTGTTGCCCGGCACCATGCGTGAACTGGTCATCCCGACGCTGGAAGCGCATTCGGGAAAGCGCGCGGGAGTCGAATTCGGCGTGTGCATCAACCCGGAATTCCTGCGCGAAGGCACTGCGGTGCACGATTATGACCATCCGCCGAAAACGGTCATCGGAGAAGTGAACCGGGCAAGCGGAAACCTGCTCGCGAGCGTTTATGCTTCGATGCCCGCGCCGCTCATCCGTACAGACATCGAAACGGCGGAGATGGTGAAGTACGCAGATAACGCATGGCACGCGCTGAAGGTGGGTTTCGCCAACGAGATGGGAAACCTGGCCAAGGCCCTGGACATCGACGCACACCGGGTAATGGACATCTTCTGCCAGGACACGAAGCTCAATCTTTCGCCGTACTACCTCAAACCCGGGTTCGCCTTCGGAGGGTCGTGTCTGCCGAAAGACTTGCGTGCGCTGCTCTACAAGGCGAAGACGCTTGATCTCTCACTTCCCATCCTCGCGGCCATCCTGCCGAGCAATGAGGAGCAGATCGAGCGGGGAGTGCGCGCCGTCATTGACAAAGGCAGCAAGAAGGTCGGCATCCTGGGATTCAGCTTCAAGGCCGGCACGGATGACCTGCGCGAAAGTCCGGTGGTGGAGTTGGCAGAGCGGTTGATCGGGAAGGGCTACGACCTGCGGGTGTACGACAGCAACGTCCGCCTGGCGAGCATACACGGCGCGAACCGCGATTACATTCTGAACCACATTCCGCATATTTCCAGGCTGATGGTGCAGAACGCTGACGAAATTCTGGAGCACGCGCGGACAATTGTGATCGGCAATGCGGCGCCGGAGTTCCGTGACATTCCCCAGCGACTGGTGGATGGACAGATTCTCATAGACTTCGTCCGTATCTGTGAATCGCGAAGCGTGTCCGGCGTCTACGAGGGTTTGTGCTGGTGAGCGGGCGCTCATCATGATTTGCCTTCAATGAATTCTGCGTCCCGATGGTTGAGTCAGAGCCTCGTGCACGATGAGCTGTCATCGAATGACATGGCGAAGGCTTCCAACGTTGGGGGTGGCGTTAAGGTGACAATAGGACTGCAGCCATGATCACGGTGCAACTCGCCAAGCGCCTGATGCAGTTCAGGGAAGTGATTCCCCTGCCATCGGGCGAACACGCTGGCGAATTACAGGAAATCTTCAACCATCCCCGGTTCACGCTTGGATCCGAACAGGATCGCCACGCGATCATGCAAAGCTCGGCTTATGCGAAATACAAAAGCGAGCTGGAATATCCATGGGATCACTATTTCGGATCTGATTTGACATCATGGCTTAAAGGTAAAAGCGCCCTGGATCTCGGCTGCTTCACCGGCGGACGTGGCGTCGCGTGGGCCGAGCGTTACGGACTTTCCTCGCTGATCGGTGTCGATGTCGCCGAACCTTATATGACCGCTGCAGCTGAGTTCTCGCGCAGCAGGAATGTCCCAGCCGAATATCGGCTGGCGACCGCCGAAGGGTTACCGCTTGAGGATGCGGCCGTGGACGCCGTCCTCTCTTTTGACGTATTTGAGCATGTACAGGACGTGCCCCGCGCACTCGAGGAATGTCGCAGGGTCCTGAAGCCTGGCGGGCATCTTTTTGTCGTCTTCCCAAGCTATTACCAGCCGATGGAGCATCATCTCTCACTGGTCACGCGCTGTCCCGGGCTACAGTATTTGTTCAGTGGGCAGACGCTGCTGAAGGCCTATTGCGAAATCCTGGACGAGCGCGGTGAAACGGCAGATTGGTATCGGCGCCGGTCAGCCAATCTGGAATATTGGGAACGCGGCAATACCATAAACGGCACCACGCTTGCGCGGTTCCGTCGTTACGTTCGCCAAACTCGCTGGACTATCCTGCGGCATAGTCGAAAACCCATTGGCAGCATTGGGCGCAACGCCTCGAAGAGTTTGCTCTTGAAAGGCGTAGCGTGCCTATGCGCGCCGTTCGCGTATCTCCCGGCTCTGGAGGAGGTCTTCTTGCATCGGATCAGTTTCATTCTGCAGAAAACCGATTAGCACATCGATTCGATCGTGGCTTCGGAGCGGCATGTAGCATGGCTACCGTAAACAACTTCAGACGCGTCCTGATTCTGGTCGAAAATCTGCCGAGCCCGTTCGACCGCCGGGTCTGGCAGGAGGCCACCGCCCTGCGGGACGGCGGCTATATCGTGTCGATCATCTGTCCCACCGGACTGGGCTGCGAAAAGAAATTCGAGGCGATCGAGGGCATTCACATTTGGCGCTACGATCTGCCCATGGAAGGGGAGGGCGCAAAAGGCTATGCGATCGAGTATGCGGTGGCGCTTTTATGGACCTGCATCCTGGCGTGGAGGGTCCTGTTTACACGCGGCTTTGACGTCATACATGCCTGCAATCCCCCCGATTTGTTTTTCCTCATCGGCAGGTTCTTCAAGCTGTTCGGAAAGAAGTTCATTTTCGATCACCACGACATAAATCCCGAACTCTACGAGGCGAAATTCGGCCGACGCGATCGTCTCTATCGCTTGCTGCTCAAGCTGGAACGCTGGTCGTTTCGCACTGCAGACGTGTCGATCGCGACCAATGAGTCATACCGGAAAATCGCAATCGAACGAGGTGGCATGGCACCGGAGCGCGTTTTCGTCGTGCGCAGTGGCCCGAGCCTCGGCCGCATGAAAATCATGCCTCCGCATGGAGCGCTCAAGAGCGGGCGCCGTTACCTGGTGGGCTACGTCGGAGTGATGGGGAACCAGGAAGGCATCGATTACCTTTTACAAGCCGCGCGACATATCGTGTTCGGGCTGCGTCGCACGGATATTCACTTTGGCCTGATAGGCGGTGGCACCTCGCTGGAGCAAATGAAAACGCTCGCCGCAGATCTCGGGATCGCTCCATTCGTGACCTTCACCGGCAGGGTTCCGGATGACGATCTGCTTGCGATGCTCAACACAGCCGACGTGTGCGTAAATCCGGATGTAGCGAACGAGATGAACGACAAATCAACCATGAACAAGATCATGGAGTACATGGCACTCGGGAAAGCGATCGTGCAATTCGACCTTGCCGAAGGACGATACTCGGCGCAACACGCGTCGCTTTATGCAAAGAGAAATGACCCTGTCGATCTTGCCGCGAAGATCGTGGAAGTGCTGGACGACCCGGCGCGTCGAGCGCGGATGGGTCAATTCGGAC
>DATFGD010000602.1:0-5181 GCA_035249725.1 Burkholderiales bacterium | reverse complement strand
GACACCGTTCGATTGGCAGTTTCCGTATCCTTCTCAGCGCATGCCGACGCTTGCGCGCAACATCGTCTCGACGTCGCAGCCGCTCGCGGCACAAGCCGGGCTGCGGATGATGATGAAAGGCGGCAATGCGGTAGACGCGGTCCTCGCGACCGCGATCGCTCTCACCGTGCTGGAGCCGACCAGCAACGGCATCGGGAGCGATGCCTTCTGCATACTTTGGGACGGCAGCCGCTTCCATGGCCTCAACGCGTCCGGCCGCTCGCCCGCCACCTGGGCGCCTACCCGGTTCAAGGATTTGAAACAGATGCCGCAACGCGGCTGGGATTCGGTGACCGTGCCGGGCGCCGTCTCGGCATGGGTCGACCTTTCCACCAAGTTTGGCAAGCTGCCCTTCGCCCACCTCTTCGAGCCCGCGATCAAGTACGCGCACGATGGCTACATGGTGTCGCCCACCATCGCCCGCCTGTGGGCCAACCAGGTCCCGGAACTGAAATCGCAACCGGGCTACGCCGAAGCGTTCATGCCACGGGGCCGGGCACCCGAAGCCGGCGAGAAATTTTCCTTTCCGGCCCAGGCGCGGACGTTGAAGCAGATCGCCGAGACCAAGGGCCAGGCGTTTTACAAAGGCGAGCTCGCGGAAAAAATTGCGGCACACGCGCGACAGTGCGGCGCGGCCATGACGACGGAAGACCTCGCCGCGCACACCAACGACTGGGTGGAACCCATCGCGCTCGACTATCGCGGGTTTCAGCTCATGGAAATTCCACCCAACGGCCAGGGCATTGCGGCGCTCATGGCGCTGGGCATACTGGAAAATTTCGATGTCGCGCGCTTCCCGGTCGATTCGGCGGACAGCCTGCATCTGCAGATCGAAGCGATGAAGCTGGCCTTTGCCGACATCCACGAATACGTGTCGGATCCCGCGACGATGCGCGTAAAACCGGCGACGCTGCTCGACAAAGCCTATCTCAAGGAGCGTGCCGCACTCATCGACGTGAAGAAGGCGCGCGATCCCGAATTCGGCCGGCCGTCTAACAGCGGCACCGTGTATCTCACCGCAGCCGATGCATCGGGAATGATGGTTTCGTACATCCAATCGAATTACGCGGGCTTCGGGTCCGGTGTCGTGGTTCCGGGAACCGGCATCAGCCTGCAAAACCGCGGCTATGGCTTCAGTCTCAAACCGGGCCATGCCAACCTGGTGGGCCCGCGCAAGCGGCCGTTCCATACCATCATTCCGGGATTCGTCGCGCGGAATGGCAAGCCGCTTATGAGCTTCGGCGTCATGGGCGGTTCGATGCAGGCGCAGGGGCACGCCCAGGTGGTAATACGCATGGTTGACTACCACCAAAATCCCCAGGCAGCCGCGGACGGACCGCGCTGGCGGGTGGATACCGGCCTCGCGGTCAATGTGGAGCAACCGATTTCCGCGGAGACCATGGCCGAACTCAAAGCGCGCGGCCATGCGATTCAGCAGGCCGGATGGTGGTCCACCGACTTCGGGCGGGCGCAGCTCATCTACAGAATGGAGGACGGTTATCTTGGCGCGTCGGAGCGGCGCACCGACGGGCAGGCGGTCGGGTTTTAGCGCGCGCGACGCTCGCTGGTTTTGATGTAATACAATGGGGTTAGAACGGGTCGACAGAATCTGGACAAACCAACGAAGGAGGAAACAGCTATGCTAAGACGTGCACTCGTGCTCGCCGCCGGCATGATGGCGGCGTGGAGTATCGCCGCATCCGCGCAGGTCAAGGAAATTCCCTGGGGTACATCAGCCGTCGGCTCCGCCGGCCACAAGGCGCTCGTCGTGCTGGCCGATGTGTTGAACCGTGACATGCCGAAGTACCGCGTCACGGTGCAGCCGACGCCTGGTGCGATCATTACCGTCAAGGGTTATGCGACCGGCCAGTTTGAAGGCTACTACGGCGCCGACATCGCGTTCTACGAGCTGGCCAACGACATCAAGCGTTTCAAGGGCTTCAAGGCGAATATCAAGCGCCAGCCGGTGCAGTCATTCTGGACCTTCACCGTCGAGATGGGCACCGCGATCCACGCGCGCGACCGGGGTAAGATCAAGAACTGGGGAGATCTCAACGGCAAGGCGCTCTTCACCGGGAACCCGCCGTGGGACACGCGCGCCCAGCTCGAGCGCCTTTTCGAGGCGCTGGGCGTAAAGTACCAATATCGCCAGGTCGATCTCTCCGCAGCCGGCTCGCTGCTCGAGAGCGGCCGCATCGACGGCTTTGGCCTCTACAGCAACGGCGAAGCCTCGACACCGCCGTGGATCGTGGAAGCTTCGCTCGCGACCGACTGGGCCGCGCTCAACCCGAGCGCAGACGAGGTCGCCAAACTGAAGAAGGCCGGCTTCTCCGTCATCGAGCAGAAGCCGCAAGTCTTCAACCGGGACGTTCACGCCGACAAGGTGATCCTGTTTCCCTTCTATTACGGCTTCCACGTCGGCCTCGAGTTTTCCGAGGACGAGGTCTACCAGATGCTCAAAGTGATCGAGAAGAACGTCGGCGAGCTCGCCAAGGCGGACAAGAGTTTCTCGCAGATCGCCAAGGACATGGCGGGTTTCCAGCGCCGGGGCGTAGAGGCGGCAGCAAACCTGGTCCCGATCCATCCGGGCCTCGCGAAGTACATGCGCGAGAAGGGTGTCTGGGACAAGAAGTGGGACGCCAGGATCGCTAAAAAGTAGGCCGGCTTTCGTGAATCCCAGTCAGAAACGCGCGCGGGCAGCCGCGCGCGTCCTTTTCTGGTCCCCCGAACAAATCGTTCTTATGCCATGACCGATACTGCTGCACCTTCCAACCGGCGCGTCGCAGTCGATTGGGCGTACTACCTGACGGCGCTTTTCTTCTTCATCTATCTCTTCGTCTATTACTGGACCGGTGAAGGCGGTCCGGTTCTGCTCGCCTTCGCGCTCGTGCCGGTGACATTCATCCTGTACACGCTGAACGGTCTGCGCAAGGACGAGTTCTATCCGCGCCTCCCGGCCGTCGCGAACTATGTCATCGCCGTGCTCTATATCGGCGTATCGATGGCAGTCGCCATCTACATGTACCTCGAATACGAAGAAATCGGCACCGTGCGGGCCGGCATGTGGAATGCCACGGATCTCACGATGGGCGCGTTGATGGCGCTGCTCGTGATGGAGTACGCGCGCCGACAGCACATCGCGCTGTTCATATTGAACATCGTGCTCATCGTCTACGCTGTATATGGCGCCGCCGTGCCCGGCATGTTCTTCCATCCCGGACTGTCCTGGGAACGCATCTTGAGTGCGATGAGCGTCGAGATGTCCACCGGCGTCTTCTCGAACCTGCCCCAGCTCGCACTCACGCTTATTGGCTCCTTCATTCTCGTGCTCGCGGCACTGCGCGCCTTCGGCTGCGTCGAATCGATACTGAGAGGCTCAAAGCAGATCGCGGTTCGTTCTCCCCACGCGCTGCCCCAGTCTGCGGTACTGGGTTCGATGGCGGTGGGCACGGTAAGCGGAAGCGGCGCAGCGAACGCCATTACCGTAGGATCGGCCACGATACCCGCCATGATCGGCGCCGGCATGCCGCGCGTCACGGCCGCCGCCATCGAAACCGCCTCGTCGCTCGGCGGGCAGCTCATGCCGCCGGTCATGGGCATTTCAGCGTTTTTGATGGCGGAGTTTCTCGGCCGCAGCTATTTCGACGTGGTGGCGCGCGGCTACGCGCCCGCACTCATCTACTATGCCGGCGTGAGCGTTTCCGTATACCTCCTGTCCACGCGCCATCGCGCGCGACTGGGCGCGGTCGTCGCCGAACGCATGCAGTGGTCGGACTGGGCGAACATCGTCGCATTCGTGTGCGTCGTCGGCGGACTCATCAGCTTGATGGGCATCATGCATCTCGCGCCGATGTTCGCCGCGCTCTACATTTTCGTTGCCGTTGCATGCGCGCTCGTCGCTGCCCACGCCTTCGCGCTTGCCCGCTCCAAGGGCTGGTCATTGCGCGGCTTGCTCGAGCCGCTGCGGCGTCTGGTGGACCACTTCGCGGAGATGACATCCGATCTCACGCTGCTGCTGGCAACGCTCTCCATCATGACCGGCGCGCTGGTCATCACCGGCGTTCCGACGAAGATCGGCGCAATTCTGATTGCCACTGCTGGCGTGAATCTCGTCGCGATGGTGCTGGTCGCCTTCCTGTTCGGCGCATTGCTCGGCACCGGCCTTCCCCCCGCGCCGACCTACATCATCACCGCGCTCGTCATCGCACCGCCCATGATCAAGGTCGGCGTGGATCCGTGGGTGGTGCACTTCTTCGCTTTCTTCCTCGCGGTCTGGGGAGAACTGACTCCGCCTACATCGGTCGCAGCCGCAGTCACGGCAAAAATCGCAGACACCTCTTTTATGCGGACGCTGTTCGCGGCGATCACCGTATGCGTTACGCTCTTCATCCTGATGGCGGGCGTCTTTACCCGTCCTGAACTCGTCCTCGAGCCCGGTCTCGCGCAGTTGGGTGCGATGGCATTGATCCTGGTCGCGACGATCGGTGTCACGTTCAGCATCCAGGCCCGGTTCACCGAACGGCATGCGCTCGACGTGATCGTGCGCCTCTTTCTGGCCGCATTCGCCCTGATCGTGCTGCTGCATCCCGACCGGCAGGTCGCCCTGCTCGCCTGCATACCGGTCTGCCTCTGCGCCGCACGATCCAGTAAGCGACGCAGAGGCAGACCGGATCGTGCGGCGCAGAGGCGTCGCGGTGACTGCGCCGGCAACCGCGGGTTAGCGCAGCCGCGTCCACCGGCTCCACCATGAACAGCGGCCCGATTCGGCTGGCTACGCGGGCCGATGCGGCGGCGATCAACGACATCCAGAATTACTACGCCGAACATTCGACCGCGACGTTTCTTACCGAAGCCGTCACGCTCGAACAGCGGCTCCGCTGGCTCGAGAACCGCGCAGCCGCGCATCCGGTCACCGTTGCCGAGATGGATGGTGTCACGATGGGATGGGGCGCGCTCGACAGCTTTCGCAGCCGGCCCGCTTACCGGCACACGACGGAATTCTCGGTGTATGTGCATCGCGACTGGCAGCGCCGCGGAATCGGCCGCGCCATCATGCTCGATCTCGTCGAGCGCGCCCGCAGGCTCGGCCACCACGCGCTGGTGGGCGGCTGTTGCAGCGAGTCAACGGCGGTCATCGCGCTG